>SIAT01000049.1 GCA_009691645.1 Pedosphaera sp.
TGGTCCGTGCTGACATGGCTCACGGGGCATGCACGGAGCTTTGAGGAACTGATTGTGGCGCGTGCCCTCATGGGCGCGAGTGAAGCCGCGTATCTCCCCGCCGCGCTGGCGCTCATCACGGACTATCATCGCGGCCCCACCCGCTCGCTCGCCACGGGCATTCACATGACGGGGCTCAGTGTCGGCTCTGCGCTCGGTGGCTTGGGCGGCTGGCTGGCGGAGCGGCACGGATGGAGCGCGGCATTCGATGTGTTTGGACTGTGCGGCATCGGTTACGCGCTGGTGCTGGTGCTCATGCTCAAAGACGCCCCCCGCGAGACTGCGGCCAATGTGAGTGCAACTGCCCCGCAGCCGGCCAGGTTGGGCGAGGCCTTGCGGAGCTTGTTTGGCAGCGGCGCGTTTCTTTTGCTGCTCGCGTTCTGGAGCCTGCTCGGCGTGGCGGGATGGGCGGTGATTGGCTGGATGCCTACGTATTTCAAAGAGAACTTCCATCTCGACCAAGGAGCCGCGGGTATTTCCGCCACTGCGTATCTCTACACCGCCGCGATGCTCGGCAAACTCCTCGGCGGCGCCTGGGCGGACCGCTGGAGCCGGACGCAACCACGCGCGCGCATCCTCGTGCCCTCGCTGGGATTGTTCATCGCCGCACCCGCCGTGCTGCTGGTCGCGCAGACGAACCTGCTCGCACTCGGCATCGCGGGCCTGTCGATCTATGGGCTGACGCGGGCCTTCTCCGATGCGAACCTCATGCCCGTCCTCTGCCAGATCAGCGATCCACGCTACCGCGCCACCGGCTACGGCGTGCTGAACATGTTCGGCACCATCGTCGGCGGATTCACCATCTACATCGGCGGCGCGATGCGCGATGCCCAAATCAATGTGAACACACTCTTCACCGTCGCAGCCGCAGGATTGCTCGGCTGCGCGGTGCTCCTGATGGGGGTGAAACCAAACGCACCGCTCAGTGTAAATGCCGACGTCGACTCCCGCTGAAGCCCAACCCCTCAGCACCATCGACGAACCTTTTGGCCACGATCCTTGCACTCGTTTTCATAAGCGCAATGTGCACTGCACTCGCGGCGGAATAGGAGCAACGACTACCCCTGCAGAGGGGCATTGACGGCTTTATCGACGGCGCCCTCGGTGAAGATTTCCTCATCGCCGGAGCCCCGAACTGCAAGGATGGCATGAAGCGTTGGCTCGTTCGCATTTGGATTTTTTAAACTTGCGCCTAGGCCTGCCGCGAAACCGGCCGACCTCGCCGCCCGGTCTGCCTAGGTCGCGCCAAGCAACCCCGCGCAGGGACTGGCTCTCGCCAGCGGACTCAGTGGTGAAAAGCCCCACGCCTCTCTCTCTGGCAGATCAACCGCGCTTTCACCGCAGCGATCGGCGGCAAGCGGCACACGCCGGTCGTCTCCGGAGCCAGCAGCGTGCTCGACCCCGAATCCTGAATCATTGGCGATTGGTTTTCATCCGAAGGACTTTAGCCTAGGCCTAAACGCGTTTACTTAATTGGTCGCAAATAGATCGCGCACAAATGCGCCTGCATGATCTATTTTATCGCTTCACGACCCCTATGAAACTCCCCATCGCCCTGCTGCTCACTGCACTCCCAGTGATCCATGCCGCGGACACGTTTCTCATCGAAAACGGTCAACCGCACGCGGAGATCATCATCGCGGAAAAACCGGCGCGGATGACGAAGCTCGCCGCGAAAGAATTACAGACTTACCTGGAAAAAATCAGCGGCGCAAAGCTGGAGGTCCGCACGACCCCGACGGTGGGGAAGGCGCACATCTTCCTCGGCAAATCGTCCCACACCGAGGCGTTGAAGCTCGCGACGAATGGGCTGGAGAACGGGGCGTTTCGCATGGCGTCGGGGGCGGACTGGCTGGCGTTGGTGGGGCCAGATGAGGACTTCGTTCCGATCGAGCCGTGGGGGCGGATGCGCAGCACGGCAGAGCAGGCGCGGGTAAATGGAGAGTTCGACACGATCACCGGCGATACCTTTTGGAATAACTTTAGCGGGCTCTACATGCGCTACCACCAGAAGCTCGATGTTTGGGATTACGACGACGCGGGGACGCTCAATGCAGTGTATGCGTTCCTGCGCGGCCTAGGCGTGCGCTGGTTTGCGCCGGGCGAATTGGGCGAGGTCGTGCCGAGGCAGGCGACGATCGTGCTGCCGGGCGTGAACAAGACAGTGAAGCCGGACTTCGGCATGCGGCGCTTCATGTTTTACACCGACCACACCGGCATCGGCGACAAGGCCATCTGGACGCTACGGCTGGGGCTCAACCAAGGGCACAAGATCGGCGGCATTACGCAGATTTGTCATGGAATGAAGTTTGTTCTCATGCGCGACGAGATGAAGCGGACGCACCCGGAGATGTATCTGCTCACCGGGGGCAAACGCGACACCACGACGAAAGGTGCCGGCTATCCCGATCTCAACTCGCCGCTATTTTTCGAGCAGCAGCTCAAATACTCGCGCGTCATGTTCGATCACTACCGCGAGCCGATGATCAGCCTCGACCTCGTCGATGGTTACGGCGGCCTGACTTCGGATGATCCGAAGTGGAGGGCACAGCTCACGCCTGAGCGCGGTTGGGCGGGCACGATGTCGGATCAGGTCTGGGGCTACATCAATCGCGTGGCGCTGGAGCTGCATAAATCGCACCCGGATCGCCTCGTGAGCGGCCTCGCCTACAGCGCCTACAAAATGCCGCCGGCCTCGATCGAAAAACTCAGCCCGAACCTCGTGCTCATCGAGACGCGTCAGCGCCAGAGCTTCTGGGATGAAGCGAAGCGCAGCGAACACCACACTATGCGCGAGGCTTGGATGAAAAAGCTCAGCTCTGGCAAATACCTCACTTGGGACTACACCATCAACGCGCGCTCCGAGCAGGCCGGACGGCCCGTATTCTACACGAAACAAATCGCTCGCGACCTGCGCGAACTGAAGGGCCACACGCTCGGCGAGATGATCGAAATCTATGATCATCCTGCCGGGAAAGAGGCCAGCTTCGGCTACGACCCGTTCGCGCTGGAGCACCTGAATCTCTATGTCACCGCGCAGCTCTGGTGGGATGCGGAACAAAATCTCGATGCGCTGCTGGCTGACTACTTCACCAGCTATTACGGCCCCGCCGCCAAGCCGATGCAGGCCTTCGCGGAGTTCTCCGAGGCCAACTGGATGCACATGGGCCAGGACGGCGCAAAGATCGGCGAGGCCTTCACCTTGCTCGCCGCGGCGCAAGCCGCCGCTGATCCGCAATCGCCCCCCGGACGCCGCATTCAAAAAATCGCCGACCTCATGAAACCGTTGCGCACCCTGGAGCAGCAACTCAGCCGCAAGCACGACACCACGCTCGATTATCGCGTGCTGGAGACGCATCAGACCGGCGGAAAGCCGCTGCGGGAAAAAGCCTTCGATGGCCAAGTGCTCAAAGGCTATTGGACCGACGTGCGCAGCGTCCAGCTCGTGAAACTCACGCCGGAGGCCCCGCAGCCAAAAACCAGTACGAAGTTCCAAATCCAGCGCGAAGGCAGCATCCTGCACCTCGGCATCGTCTGCCAGGAACCCGACATGCCCGGCATCAACATCGCCACCACCACTCCCGACGACCCGAGACTTCTCGCCGGCGATCACATCACGTTGCTCATCGAGACCGCGTCCAACAGCTACTACGAGATCGCCATCAATCCCGCCGGCACCGTGCTGGAGATCGACCACGGCAAGGACGGCAAAGGCGTGCAGTGGACGTCCGGCGCGCAGTTCGTCGTGCATCGCGGCGACAAGGAATGGAGCCTCGAAATGCGCCTACCCATCACCGGCGAAGGCTCCCGCATGATCGACCCGCTCAAAGGCATCGACGGCGCCATGCCCAAGGATTTGTTCCCCTGGCACGTCAACGTCTGCCGCCAGCGCGTGCGCGGCTCGAGCATCGAGCGCACCGCATTTTCCGCAACGGGCAAGGACGACTTCTACGTGCCGGAGAAGTTCGCGAAGCTGTGGGGGAAGGGAAAGTGAGGGGGTGCATGAGTCCTGAACCCCATGCTCGTCTCAATCCCTCTTCTCCCGCCCGTCCTGCATGCGGCCTAGCCAGCACCCCGAAAGAAGTGACCGCTTGAAACCCACCACCCTGAAACACCAAAGCCGCACCGCCGACCTCGCGGTAGAATCACTCAAAGTCGGGGTGACCCGCCGCGACTTCATCAGGCGCACCGGCGCGACCGTCGCCGCTGCCGCCGCTTTGAAAGTCCTGCCGCAAACACTCGCCGCTTCCGCTGCGCCCGGCATTCCACCGCATCGCGCACTCGATGTGCCAGGCCTTCACGCCTACCCGCTGGAGCATTCCATCGCAGCGGGCGACACGCTGGAGCTGTGCGTGAGCAACAGCGTTCCGTATCGTCTTTCCATGTGCAGGCTCGGCCCGCAGGTGGATGACCCGGCGGGCGATGAGGTGCTCGCGCGTTTCCCTGAGTCGTCCGCGAACCCGCAGGCAATTCATCCCGGCTCGTATGTGCATGTGGCCAACGGATTGAGCGGCGCGCTCCACGCGGTTACGCTCGAGTGTTGGCTCCGACCATGGGATGTGACGAAATTGCAGGGACTCATCAGCCAAGGGGACCCTGGTTCTGCGAATGGTTTTGCCGTCAGCATCGGCGAGGGCGGCGAGGTGGGTTTCCAACTCGGCGTTATCCATCGCAGCAAGCCCGGCGTCGTCACGCGCAACCAGTGGCATCACCTCGTCGCAACGTGGGATGGTCAGCGGAAGCGGGTCTTCGTGAACGCGAAGGAAACCGGAGCGTGGGATTTCGCCGGGCCGTGGTTGCCGGGCAATCACGCGCTGCATCTCGGTGCGATGACGCAGGCGGGCAGCGCGCAGCATTTTCTCGACGGCGATCTCGCGATGCCAGTGATCTACGACCGCGCGCTGACTGATGGGGAAATCAGCGAACGATTCGAGCAGCAGGCGCTCAAACCCGCGCAAGGCAAAGGCGTGCTCGCGTGCTGGCCGCTGAGTGAGGAGCGCGGTGAGCGCGTTGCCGACAAGATGAGCAAACACCACGGTCGCATCATCAATCACGGCACTTGGATGATCGGCGGGCCTGGCTTCAACGCCGACGTGCCGCGCTTCGGCAACTACGACCCGAAGAACGACGCCACGCGCGGCCACGGGCTGCGCCTCGCCTCGGACGACCTCTACGATTGCAGATGGAACGTCACGCATCGCTGGCGCGTTCCCGCTGAGTCGCGCTCCGGCATTTACGTCGCTCGGATGGAGTTCGAGTTCGAAGGCAAGCCGCGCACTTATCATTGCACCTTCATCGTGCGCCGCGCACCCCGCCGGAAGAAGGCGCCGATCCTTCTCGTCACCGCGACGAACACCTGGCGCGCCTACGGCGGCACGCCGTTCGCCCTCACGCCAGAGCCCTTGCATGAGGTCTGGGGCACTGGCGGCATCGAGAAAGATCCGCGTGGTCTGCCCGCCTACTGCCTCTACCGCAGCCACGCCGCCGGCCAGGGCACGTATCAAGTCGGCCTGCGGATGCCGTGGCCCGCCGCCGGGCCCTATGTGCTCTACGGTGGACCGACCCACTACAGCCACCTCGCCCGCGCCGATCGTTTCACGCAGGCATGGCTCGAACAACAAGACTACGACTACGATGTGATCAGCGACCTCGATCTGCATCGCGACCCCGGCGTATTGCGCGGCTACAAGACCTTCATGGTCGTCGGCCATAATGAATACTGGTCGCTGCCGATGTATCGCGGGGTGGAAACGTATCTGCGCGGCGGCGGCAACCTCGCCGTGCTCAGCGGCAACACGATGTTCTGGCGCGTGTCGTTTAACGACGACGGTACGGTGATGGAATGCCGCAAGGCCGACTCCTTCCCCGGCTCGCACGTACCGCGCGAGCGCCGCGGCGAGGCGTGGCACAGTCAGGACGGTTTGCGCGGCGGCATGATGCGAGAATGCGGCTTCCCTGGCATCAACCTCATCGCGCTTGATGTCCTCGGCTTCACCAGTTCGGGCAAGTTGGCGCAAGCAGGTCCATACCTCGTGGAGAACCCGGACCATTTTCTTTTCAACCAGCCCGAGCGCACGGGCCTGAAGAAGGGCGATGCCTTCGGCCTCGCCGCCGAAGGAAGGATGAATGCCAACGCGCACGAGTTCGATATCCGGCCCTCGACCTTCGCGCGCTTGCAGGAGCAGCCCCCGCCCGAAGGAGGCGTGGTGCCGAATGATCCGCCGGGCATCCAGCTCCTCGCCCATGGCCAGGTGTTTTGGAAAAACGGCGGCACGGCGTTCGACTATTTCTTCCGCAAGATCGCGCCCAAAACCGATCAGGGCGGCGAGCTGATTTACTGGGAGCGCCCCGAGGGAGGCCGCGTCTTCAATGCCGCCACCATCGCCTCCGGCTCGGTGCTGCACACCGACGAGCGCTGGGCAGCCGTGATGCGAAATGTGCTCGCGCATTTCGGTGTCACGAAAGGCACGGTCTGATCGCAAAACCAGAAACGATCGACCAGCCAGCCACCGCGAATACCTGATCAGGCAGGAACCACTCACGCCTTTAAATTTACCCCACGCTCCATGGTCACACCACTCCACATTATTTTATCACGAGCACTCATCGCCAGCGTCCGCGCTGCTGAAGGGCAGACGATTCAAGTGCCTGGCGCGGCCAAACCAACCGGCACCGCGTGGTTGCGCGCTTGGGAGAACCACGACCGCTACCACATGGGCGTCGCGATTTGGGAGACGCCGAAAAATCAATAGCAGCACTCCGTTCACCCTGTCATGAAACACACTATTCTCGTCGTCGCTGCCCTGCTGCTGGCTCCGCGCGCCGCACTGCACGCGCAAACGGTCACGTTGAAACCCAGCGACGCCGGCTTGCGCGTCGAGATCGCCGGTCAGCTCTTCTCAGACTACGTCACCAAGGACACGCCGCGGCCGTTTATGTATCCGCTTTTCGGGTGCGGCGGAAAAACGAACGCCGGCGATCCTTTTCAAGCAGAGAACGAAATGACTCACCGCTCAGCTGATACAACCCACCACAATCCACCCCGCTGCACTTGAAACCGCTTCGACCAACGACGACCCGACGGACGCGTTCACCGCAATCTGTTGGATTTTGCAGCCTGCCCCTACTCCTCAAACACACCCTCACCCACCACCAAACACACACCATGAAACTCAATTTACTCCTCAGCTACGTCACCGCGTTCTTGTCACTCACCCTCCTGCTTCCTTCCATCACCCGGGCCGCGGGTGATGATGGCAAGCTGCGCATCATCGTCTTCGGCGCGCATCCTGATGATGCACAATACACCTCGGGCGGCACCGCGGCAAAGTGGATAAAACTCGGCCATCACGTGAAGCTCGTATCGGTGACCAATGGCGACATCGGCCACTGGCAGTCGGCGGGCGGACCGCTGGCGCAGCGGCGGCTCGCCGAAGTGAAGAAAGCGGATGCCCTCATCGGCGCCGAGACGCAGGTGCTCGACATTCACGATGGCGAACTGATCCCTTCGCTGGAGAACCGGCAGAAGATCATCCGCATCATCCGCGAGTGGCGGGCGGATATCGTCATCGCGCATCGTCCGTGGGACTATCATCCCGACCATCGCTACGTCGGCGTGCTCATCCAGGATGCGGCCTTCATGGTTACCGTGCCATTCGTGTGCAGCGATGTGCCACCCCTGAAAAACAACCCGCTCTTTCTCTATTCGAGCGATGGCTTCCAGAAGCCTTATCCCTTCAAGGCAGACATCATCGTCTCGGTGGATGATGTCTTCGATCAGAAGCTCACCGCCATTCACGAAATGCCCTCGCAGCACTACGAAGGTGGAGCCAACGGCAGCGAAGCCCATGTAGCCAAAGTCCCGCCGGCCACCGATGAAGCCGGCCGCAAGGCATGGCTGCGCGAGCGCTGGGTCAGGCGCCAAGGTGGCGAGGCGAACCGCTTTCGGGATGTGCTCATCAAATGGTATGGCCCCGAGAAAGGCGCTGCCGTGAAGTTCGCCGAGGCCTTTGAGATTTGCGAATACGGACGCAAGCCAAAGCCAGAGGAGATCAAGGTGTTGTTCCCGTTCTTCCCTTAATTGCCCATTTTAAACTCACAGGATCATGAAACGCACACTCCTCACCGCCTTGTTGATCGCGCCACTCGCCTTGCTTCACGCCGCTGATGCGCCAGCTCCTGAGCCCGTCACCATCGTGGCCTTCGGATCCTCGACCACGGCTGTGCGAGGTTCCACGACGATCTATGCCAGACTCCTGCAGGAGGAGTTGCGCAATGTTCGGATCATCAATGCGGGTGTACCCGGGAACACGACGGAGCTGGCTCGCCAGCGCTTCGAGCAGGACGTGCTGAGGCATCAGCCGCAGATCGTGATCATTCAGTTAGGAATCAATGACGCCGCCGTGGATGTGTGGAAGACGCCGCCGGCGACGGAGCCGAGGGTTTCGTTGGAGCGCTATGAGGCGAACCTGCGGCATTTCGTGCAGACGTTGAAATCCAAGAACGCACGCGTGGTGCTGATGACTCCCAATCCGCTGCGCTGGACGCCAAAGCTGAAGGAACTGTATGGCAAGCCGCCTTACCAGCCCGAGGACCTAGATGGATTCAACGCGCCGCTCGGGTCCTACTGCGAATCCGTTCGCCGGGTCGCGCGAGACGAAGGTGCGGAGTTCCTGGATGTGCAGCAGGCGTTCGTTGAGCAGGCACAGAAACGCGGCGTGACGGTGGACACGTTGCTCTCCGATGGCATGCACCCGAATGACGACGGTCATCGCATCGAGGCCGACCTTTTGCGCGAGCGCATCCTCGCGCTGGCGAAAACTCACGGCCTTCCCATCACCGAAGGGCCGCGCCGGAAAGCCAGTGGTGAGTTCGTGACGATTCATCCGCTTTCCACCGACCTCACACACGATTCGCCCAACCCGACCGTGCTCGGCGGCGGACTCGCGCGCAGGAAGGACGGCGCGGTGATGAGCGTGTATTCCACGCCGACGGGCTATTACAGCAAGCCAGGCACGACGTGGATCGCAGGCCGCGTGACGAAGGACGGCGGCAAGACGTGGTCGCCCGAGAGCGTGATTGCGCGCCATGCGGATTGCCAGCCATCGCACCCATCCGTGCTCACCACGCGTGATGGCGTGCTCCATGTGTTCTACCTCGGCTTCAAGCAGTGGAAATGGAAAGGCGTGAATCCCACGGACGAAGCGCAGAGCGACCTGTGGACCACGCGTAGCCGCGACCACGGCGCGACGTGGAGCGAGCCGCAGATGATTTTCAAAGGCTACACCGGCGCGAGCAACGGAGCCATCGAGACGCGCGACGGCCATCTCATCGTACCGTATTCGCACTATGTGAACGACCCCGGCCGGCTCGTGAGCCAAGCATCGGTTTCCACCGATGGCGGTAAGACGTGGAGCCTCAGCCATAACATCGACATCGGCGGCGCGGGCGACCACGAAGGCGCACTGGAGCCCTGCGTGATTGAGCTCAAGGATGGCCGCGTGTGGATGCTCATCCGCACCACGCGCAAGTTCTTCTGGGAATCCTTTTCCACCGACGGCGGCAAGACGTGGTCCGAGGCCAAGCCGACCACCATCGACGCCAACTCCTCGCCCGGACACCTTACACGACTCGCCGATGGCCGCATCGCGCTCGTCTGGAATCGCGTAGACAAAAAGCGCACCGAACTGCACCTCGCCCTGTCCGCCGACGAAGGCAAAACCTGGACTCCGTCCCTGAACGTGGCGCGAGGCACACCCGGCGGTGCCACTTATCCCTTCGTCATCGAGGTCGACCCCGGCGAACTCTGGATCGGCTACCACAACGTCCCCAAAGGCTGGAACTTCCCCCGCGCCCGCCACCTCCGCATTTCCGTGTCTGCGGTCATGAAGAGTGTGGGCGATAAGTTGCAGACCACGACACAAACGACCCACCCATGAAACGAACCATCTCCACCGTCCCGGCCCTGCTGCTCGCGCTCTCGCTAATCGGCCAAGCCGCGCCGGGTGCTGGCGTGGAGGACTTGACGGTGCTGCCGCCCTTGGTCGATGGCGTCGCGCCGAGCGCGCTGTTAGAGGAGCAGTTGAAGAAACTCGCCTTCGCCGCGTTGGCTCGCCGGGAAGCGGCCTACGCGCAAATCAAAACTCCGGCGGATGTCGCCACTTGGCAGCAGCGACAACGGGCCAGTTTTCTCGCGTCACTGGGTGGGCTGCCGGAGCGCACGCCCTTGAATGCTCGGGTGACGGGCCAGCGCGATTGCGGCGCGTATCGGATGGAGAAGGTCCTGTTTGAAAGCCAGCCGGGGTTCTTTGTCTCCGCTTTGCTCTATCTTCCGCCGGGGACCGGGCCGCATCCGGCGGTGCTCATGCCGTGCGGGCACACGGCGATCGCGAAGGCCGGCGAGGTGTATCAGAAGGCCTCAATCAGTCTGGTGCGCGCGGGTCTCGCGGTCTTCTGCTTCGATCCCATCGGCCAG
>SIAT01000050.1 GCA_009691645.1 Pedosphaera sp.
TGGCGGTGCCGGTCCCGGCGCAGCCGCACCCGCAGCCGGCGCTGCCGCCGCTCCTGCCGCAGGCGGCGGTCGCGGCGCTGCACCCACTGGCCCGAGCTACATGGAAAAAGATCTCCTCGGTTACGTGCTGCCCTATGTCGAAAAGGAATTCCGCGTGATCAAAGACCAGAAGTCCCGCGCCATCATGGGCTACTCCATGGGCGGCGGCCACAGCACCACGATCGGTTTCGGACACCCCGAGTTGTTCGCCGTGGTCGGCGGCTTCAGCGGCTACAGCCGGCCGTCGGCCGAACCGCTCCTCGCCGACCCGGCCAAGGCGAACCAGAATTACAAGATCATCTTCATCGGCTCGGGGACGGAAGATAACGCGGTCAACGGCGGGCGCACCCTGCACCAAGCGTTCACGGAAAAAGGCGTGAAGCACATCTGGAGCGAAGATCCCGGGTATGGCCACGACTACCAGATCTGGCGCATTTACCTGCACACCCTGCTGCAAAAAACATTTCGGGACTGAACGTCATCGGCGCGATCAAAACCACGAAGACCGCGGCCGCGATGTGAGGCCGTAGCGGGCCACTTTGTCGAGGATGCGGTCCTCCTCCTGCGGTCCATCGCATCGCACGGCAGCACCGGGAGTCCAGTGTCGCGGGGCTCCAATTTTGGGGTGGCGAACTGAGGCGATTTCCTCGGATGAAAGTGGCTGCCCGATTGATTTCCAGCCTGCCACGCCCGGTCCACTCCCAGGGCCGGGCACCCATACCGTCGAAAAACTATCTTGGGCGTAAGAAAAGACCCGCGACGCGCTACTAATAGCGTCAGAAACAATGAATTCTGAACAGAGCGGGTCAGTTCCCATGATGTCGCCGGACGCACGATCTACCAAGTGGAGCGCGTCGAGGTTGGCATCGAGCTGGTGCCGGACACCTTCACGCTCCAGTCTTCCACCGAGTCGGGTCGAAGAAATTAAAACCATGCACGACAGCAAACGAGATCGCATCTTCGGCGAGTGGCTGGCGGGCCACAAAGGGATCCTCTTCAAAGTGGTCCACGCGTATGCGTTCGAGCATGCCGACCGCCAGGATCTCTTTCAGGAGATCACCATTCAGGTCTGGCGCTCGGTGGACGCGTTCCGCGGCGAGTCCTCCGTGCCCACGTGGATGTATCGCGTCGCCCTGAACACGGCGCTCGCGTGGACGCGCAAGGAGGGCAGGCATCGGCGGGGCAAGCAGCCGTTCGAAGGGATGGAAGGCCTGCTCACCACGGAGTCCTCGGAGGGACGCGACCCGCGCGTGGAGTGGCTGTATCGGCAGATCGCACAGCTCAAGGATGTTGATCGCTCCGTGGCCCTGCTGCTGCTCGACGGCTTCAGCTACAAGGAAATCGCCGGCATCGTCGGCCTCACCGAGAGCAACGTGGGCGTGAAGATCAACCGGATCAAGTCGGCGCTCGCCGGCAAAAGTTTGGAGAAAACAGCACCATGAACCTCGACGAATTAATGACGGTGTGGAAATCGCAGGACGCGGCTCCGTTGCATGACGTGAACAAAACCCTGCTTCATCTGGCGCTGCGGCAGGATGAGGCGAAGCTGCAGAAGAAGCGGCGCAGAGATAGATGGATCGTCTACGTCTTTGGCGCGGGAGTCGTCGCCAGCATGGCGGTTTTCTTCGCCATGATGATCTATTTCCGCGGACATCGGCCGGAAAGAGTGGTGACCGGTTGGGATCTCGCCCTTCCGATCGTCGGCGCGGCCGCGGCCCTGCTCGCGGGGGGCGCGATGTATGTGGGCCACCGCGCGCAGGCGCGGCGCGAGCAACGCTTTGGCGAGTCGCTTCGAGATCAACTCAACCGGAGTATCGCGCAGCTCGATGACCGAGCGACGCAGGCCCACGCGACGCTGGCCAGTGTGCTGCTGGGGGGAATCGGAGGGACAGCCATCCTCCTCCTAGGCTATCGGGTCAACGAGAAGCCCTTCAGCGACGATGGCTATATGCTCGTCAGCACGATTTTGATATGCGTCGTTTTGCCTGTGGCGGCCGGCGTCTGGGACGTCCGGCGCCAGGCACGGGATGTTGTGTTGCCGCGCAAGCGCCGGCTGGAGGCGTTGCTGAAGGAACTCGACGGCCAGGAATAGCCCGGCTGGGCAGTGGTCAGTTTGGATCCGGACGCTTAGGTCTGTTAGCCCGCGCCGGGCTTACTTTGTCGCGGGTTTGTAGTCCAGCCAGAGCCACTCCAACGCCGGAGCCAAAGACATTGCGCGGACCGGGCGATCCACATGGCCAGCTTCCCTGGCATAGACGAATTGGTAGGGATAGCCCTTCGCCTTCAGCACCTCGGCCATGCGCAGGTTGGCGAACACCCAGTTGCGCATGCTGGCACCAGACGAGTTGGCTCCGTTGTCGTTTTGCCCGACTTCCAACCAGAGACGCAGCGGTTTGTTCGGCGTGGTCTTGGGGATGAAGTTCTCGTGATATTCCCACGCGCCGTGCGGGGCCGCGACGGCGTCGTTGCGCAGGTTGACGAAGGTGCCGGAGAAAGCGAGCACGCGGCGGTAAAGCTCGGGATGGAACCATGCCATTGAAAGCGCGGCTGCGGCACCGGAGCTGCCGCCCAGCGTGGCGCGGGCGGCGGGATCCTTGGAGAAGGTCACGTTGTATTTCTGCGCGACCGCCGGCAAAATCTCCGCCTCGACAAATTCGGCGAACTTGCCGGAGACGGTGTCGTATTCGAGGCTGCGCTGACTGCTGGGCATGACCATGACGGCGACCATTAGGGGCAGGCGCTTGTCGGCGATCATGTTGTCCAGAATCGTCGGCAGGTAGGGCGCGGGTTTGTTGTCGTGCATGCCCATCGCGTCGTGACAGAAGAGCAGTGGCGCGGGTGTGCCGGGAACGTATTGGGCCGGGATGTAAACGTTGACCTCGCGGTTGGTTGAGCTGCCGCCGCGACCTGCGCTGGGTGGATAAAATTTACTATCGGCGAGGCTTATGTGGAACGTCTCGACCTTGCCCTTGGGGACGTTGTCGCGGGGCGCGTTTTCGGGAGCGGGCGTGTACGGCGGCGACATGGAATAGTCGCCGTTGCCGACGCCGGGTTTCCACGGTGGCAGGTCGGCGAGCTTGGCGATGGCGGCCTGGTCCTCGGCAGTCATCGGGGCGCCGCCCCGGCCGCCGCCGCGCCGCGCACCAGGCCCAGGAACTTGGCCGGGCTGCTGTCCCGGCGCAGCAGGGGTTTGTGCGGTGGCACCGGGCGCTTGCTGTGTAGCTCGCGTCGCGTCAGCCGCGAGCAGCGGATGAGCAATCGGGGGCAATGAGAGCACAAGGGCGAATGCGACAAGAGCGGAGAGTGTTTTGGGTGTCATGCAGGTTGGCCGAGGCTAAACTTTTGTGCGGGTTGCTCAACATTTTTGTGGTGTTCCGTTTTCCAAAAGCATTTTTGAAAGATATTGCAGAACGCGGCTCCTTCAGTCAGTTTTTACCAATCAGCCGACAACCAACTTTGACAGGTCTGGACGCCCATCGCATGGCAGGAGGATTACTAAAAAGTTAACGACCAACATCAAAATGAAAACTCAAATCCCCCACCGCAAGTCATACGTCGGCTTGCTCACCGTGGCGTTGCTTGCGATTGGCGCGACCGCTCAATCCGCCGACCGACTCGCCCTCAAGGAGGTCTATAAAAATTACTTCGAGGTTGGCGTGGCCATCAATCGCAGCGCTGCCACCGGGACCGCCGGTGGGGCCAACCGAAACCAGGAGCAGGTGAACAGCGACGTCGCTCTCGTCAAGGAACAGTTCAACCACATCGTCGCGGAGAACGACATGAAGTGGCAGCTCATCCATCCACGGGAAGGGGCGGACGGCTACAATTTCGGTCCGGCCGATGCCTTCGTGAACTTTGGCCTGAGCAACAAGATGTCCATCGCAGGTCACACACTCGTCTGGCACAGCCAGACGCCCAACTGGGTCTTTCAAGGCACAAATCCGCCGCCTGCGACGGCCAACGCACCCGCGCCGACACCTGCCACCGCGAATGAGGCCGGGACGAATACGCCCGCTGGAGGCAGAAGAGGCCGTGGCTTCGGCGGCGGTTTCACCGGACTCCGCGCGTCCCGCGAGGAATTGCTTCAGCGCATGCGGGATCACATTCATACTGTGGTTGGCCGATACATGGGCAAGGTCAAGGTTTGGGATGTCGTGAACGAGGCGATCGCCGATGGAGGCGGCACGAACATCCTGCGGAGTACGCTCTGGTCGGAAATCATCGGGCCGGACTTCATCGCCAAGGCCTTCCAATACGCCCACGAGGCGGACCCTAATGCGATCCTCCGCTACAACGACTATGGATTGGAGAACCCGGCGAAAATCCAGAAACTCATCACGTTGATCAAGTCGCTGCAGGAGCAGAAGGTGCCGGTCCACGCGATCGGCACCCAGGCCCACCTCAACATTTCCACCGCCAGCTTCGAACAGATGGACCGGTCCTTGACCGAGATCGCGAAGCTGGGCCTGCCCATTCACGTCACCGAACTGGACATCAACAGCGCCCAAGGGGGACAGCGTGGCACGGGGGCCGACATCGCGGCCAACGCCGCCGCCACCCAGGGCGGCCTGGTCAGCGACGCCGACAAGAGGCTGGCTGACGCTTACGCGGGCATCTTCCGGGCGTTCATGAAGCATGAAAAATCCTTGGAATTTGTTACCTTCTGGGGCGCGAACGACGCGGTTTCCTGGCGCTCGCAAGGCCGCCCGTTGCTGTTCGACGGCGGCAATCAGCCCAAGCCCGCCTTCCACGCTGTAATCACCGAGGCAAAAAAGGCCGCCAAGGCCAGGTAACCGATTCGCCATAGCACGACACTTATGATGAAAGCAAGACCGGGATTGCTCATTTTGGCAGAATGACTCTTGGTGAGTGTGAATTGTGGAATTCGCGCCGCCAGTCGATCCTAACTACCAGATACTAACAGGCACCAGCGAACATCCGACCCGATCTTGCGGCCATCGCCGGCCCGAGGTTCCACCCTGGCGCGCTCCCTCCGAATCCGTCACCTACTCGTGAACGCTAGACACTACTTCACCGGAACGTTGCAGTTGTAGTTCAAGTGGTGATCCCCAAGTCTCAAGCCACCGCATCGTGAGCACAAGCCAAACATCTCAACTTTCCTTAGTAAGGGCCACCACCCGATAACGTGAATTGCGCCCCCTCAGGCAAGCCTCTGCATTGGCGCGTTGAAGAATATCTCGAAAGAAGCGAAGGTCGGTTTTCAAAGGTTGTTTTTTCAAGAAATTGGCTATTTTCGTGATGTTCCTCGGGGACAATGGCTGGAGATTCTCAAGAGAATTTGCGAAGAGAAAGTTGGGCGTTCCGGAGAAATCGGAGAGATTATTCAGGATCAGCTGTCATCTCTTCGCAAGTTAGCGACTCCGTTCTCGATGGGAAACAGAAACCGCCGATGGACGCGACTTGCGTTCTGTTCGCCTTCCATGCACAAAGCACGCAGCCTATGAGCGCCAGCGCACCTCCTCAGAACTCCGTCCGTCGCGTCGTCCTTGCGAGCTTTATAGGCACCGCTATCGAGTGGTATGACTTTTTCCTCTACGGCACGGCCGCGGCACTGGTGTTCAACAGGCTTTTCTTTCCGACAATTGACCCGCACGCGGGCACGATGGCGGCGTTCGCGACGTACGCGGTGGGGTTCTTCGCGCGCCCGCTTGGCGGCATCCTCTTCGGCCATTTCGGCGATCGATTGGGGCGCAAGTCCATGCTCATCACTACCCTGATGCTGATGGGCGTGGCGACGTCCCTCATCGGCGTGTTGCCGACTTACGCACAGGCGGGCGTGCTCGCGCCGGTGCTGCTCGTGACGCTGCGGTTCGTTCAGGGACTCGGCGTCGGCGGCGAATGGGGTGGCGCGGTGCTGATGGCGGTCGAGCACGGAACGGCGGACCGACGTGGCTTTCGCGCGAGCTGGGTGCAGGCCGGCGTACCGGCGGGGTTGCTCCTGGCGACGCTGATGTTCCACATCTTCTCGTCGTTGCCTGAGAAGGAATTTCTTTTCTGGGGCTGGCGCGTGCCGTTCCTGCTCGGGATTGTTCTCATGGGCATCGGCTTGTTCATTAGGCTGTCGGTTTTGGAAAGCCCGATCTTCACCGCGATGCAATCGGAACGTCCGCGAGCACCGCGCCTGCCGATTCTCGAAGTGCTCGTCAAGTATCCCCGCAACGTCCTCCTCGCGTTGGGCGCGCGCTTCGCCGAGAACGCATGCTTCTACATCTTCACCGTCTTTGTTCTGACCTACTCCACAAAGCAGCTCGCCCTCTCGAAATCCACCATCCTCAACGGCGTGCTGCTGGGCTCGGTGGTACAGTTGTTCTTCATCCCGTTCTTCGGCGCTCTCTCCGACCGCGTCGGGCGCCGGCCAGTTTATCTCGGCGGTGCAATCTTTCTCGCGCTGTTCGCGTTCCCGTTCTTCTGGCTTGTGGACACGAGGGCGACGGCAGCCGTGTGGACAGCCGTGGTGGTGGGCCTGATCGGTCACTCGGCCATGTATGGACCGCAGGCGGCCTTTTTCTCCGAGCTGTTTGGAACTCACGTCCGCTATAGCGGCGCGTCGCTTGGGTATCAACTCGCCTCGCCGCTCGCCGGCGGCCTTGCGCCGCTCATCGCAACCGCGCTGCTCCAATGGTCTGGCGGCAAACCGTGGCCCATCGCCGCGTATCTTGTCTGTATGGCGCTAATCACCATCGTCTCCGTCTGGCTCGCCGCCGAGACGCATCGCAACAACTTGACTGGCGCGCCGAACCCGAGCTCGCGTGGTGACGGCTGAAGGTTCGTCGAGGCGCGATCGTGGGGCTGACTTGATGATCGAGGTAAGTTGGGTATGCCCGATAGGCATGGCACGAGGTGGAAACGACTCGACACCGCCGCTAACCTTCCTGCTCAATTGCCATCGCGATGCCCATGCCGCCGCCGACGCAGAGCGAGGCGATGCCCCGTTTGAGTTGCAAGTCCTCCAAAATGTGGAGCAGCGTCACAAGCACACGCGCGCCGCTGCAACCGACCGGATGCCCCAGCGCAATTGCGCCACCGCGGCGGTTCAATTTGTCTTCGCTCATGCTGAGCTGTTTTGCGCAGCCAAGCGTCTGCGCGGCGAAGGCTTCGTTGATCTCGACGGCGTCAACCTCCGCGAGGTTCCAACCGGTCTCTTCGCACAGCTTCCGAATCGCGCCCACAGGGCCGAGGCCCATCAGCGCCGGGTCGCATCCGATCGCCGTGGCGGCCACGATCCGGGCGCGCGGTGTGAGCTGATGTTGTTTCAGCGAGGATTCGCCCGACACGAGCACGAGCGCCGCTCCGTCGTTAAGACCGGACGAGTTGCCGGCCGTGACGGTTCCATCGGGCCGGAAGGTGGGTTTGAGTCGCGCGAGCTTTTCGGCAGTCGTGTCCGCTCGTGGATGTTCGTCGGCTTCGATTGTGCTTTCGTGAGTTTGGATCGCGACGAGTTCGCGTTGGAATGCCGCGCGACTCGTGTCGGCGCGCCGCTGGCTCTGCGCGGCGAAACGGTCCTGCTCCGCGCGGCTGATCTGCAGCGCATCGGCAACGCGTTCTGCGGTCTCGCCCATGCCGAGGTTCATCACCGGATCGCACAGGCCGTCGATGAGTAGGCCGTCCACGAGCGTGGCATCGCCGAGCTTTTTGCCCCAGCGCAGATCCATGGCGTAGTGCGGCGCGCGGCTCATGCACTCGACACCGCCGGCGAGCACGATCGCCGCTTCGCCGCTCGCGATGGCGGAGGCCGCGAGAACGATGGATTGGAGACCCGACGCGCACGCCATGTTCACCGTAAAGGCCGGCGAGGTCTGTGGCACGCCGAGGCGGAGGCCCAACTGGCGGGCGAGATTCATCCCCGTGCCAGCTTGCATCACCTGGCCAAGAATGACTTGGTCAACCGCCGGCTTGAGCGGTGCGGGCACGATGGCTGCAGCGACGCGGAGCGCTAGGTCGGCGGGTGAGAGGGATTTGAGTCCACCGCCGAATCGTCCGATGGGCGAGCGCCGCGCGGCGACGAGGTAAATCGGTTGGGAGTATTTCATGGCTTCGTGTCTTGGAAACAAGCGTCTGGCATCTGTCGGAGCTCAGTTATGGTTGGCTCGAACTCCATTTGTTGCAAGACGTCCTTCTGCAAATCAGCGCCCTTCGCGAGTTCGATGAGCGCGAGGCCGGAGCGCGTGAGTTGGAACACCCCGCGCTCGGTGACATAGATTACCTCCTGCCCGCGCGCCAAGGCCGATGGCCCGTGAAAACACACCTGCTGAACGCGTTTGACGAACTTCGCATGCTGCCCCTCGCGCGCGATGCGCAACGCGCCCTGCCGGACGGACGCGTCCAGGCCGCCAGCGCGGAAGGTGCAGCAGAAAACCACGCGGCGCGCGCTCTGCGCGATGTTTACGAAGCCGCCCACGCCCGCGAAACGGCCGGCGAATGCGCTGACGTTCACGCTGCCTTCCGCGTCCACCTCGACTGCGCCCAGCGCGGCGACATCCAGTCCGCCTCCGTCGTAAAAATCAAACTGCGACGGTTGGTCCACGATCGCTTCCGGGTAATGGCTGCAACCGAAACTTAACCCCGTAGCCGGAACGCCACCGATCGGGCCGCTCTCGACGGTGAGCGTGAATTCGTGAAGTCGTCCAGTTTCCGCGGCGGCGGTGGCGACGGTCTCAGGCAGGCCGATGCCGAGGTTTACGATGTCGCCCGCGCGGATTTCCATCAGCGCGCGATGCCCAATGATTTTGCGCTCGGAGCAGAGACCGAGAGCTGAGGTGGATTTGATCGCGGGACAGTCGCCCCAGCCTACCGCCGTTCCCGGTTGCGCCAACACGTAGGCTTCGTTGAAATGCTCGCCAAAGGTTTGCGGGTGTTCCTCCGGTTGGGAAACGACGAGGTAGTCCACCAGGGCACCGGGGACGCGCACGGACTTCGGGTCGGTGATGCGGTCCAGAACGCGCTCGATCTGTGCGATGACGATGCCGCCGTGGTTTTTCGCCGCCTGGGCGATGGGCAGGACTTCGCCAATGATCCCTTCACGTTCCATGCTGAGGTTACCACGGCTGTCGGCTGTGGTGGCGCGGATGAGGCCGACGGTCACTGGAAAGGCGCGGTAGCGCAGCCACTCCTCGCCGTCGAGCGTGAGGCGTTCGACCAGCGGTTCGGTCGTGCGTGCATTGAGGCGCCCGCCGCCCTGTTGCGGATCGATGAACGTGTTCAGACCGACCTTGGTAATGACGCCGGACCGCTTGGCGGCGATTTCTCGAAACCACACGCAGAGGACTCCCTGTGGAAAATTGTAGGCTTCGATTTGGTTTGCGAGCGCGAGCTTGCCGAGCTTGGGTGCGAGGTTCCAATGCCCGCCCACGACGCGTTTCACGAGGCCGACGTGCGCGAGGTGATTCAAGCCGCGCTGCTCGCGGTCGCCCTGGCCGGCGGCGTAAAGCAGGGTCAGGTCGCGCGGCGATGCGCTGGACAGGAAGCGATGTTCCAGCGCAGCGGTGAGGGCTTCGGGATGACCTGCGCCCACGAAGCCGCTCACCGCGACCGTCGCGCCGCTCGGAATCGCGGCGACAGCTTCGGCGGCGGACGTGATGCGCGCAGCGCCCCTCATCTCAACTCATCCTCTCCACCCTCCGTTGACTTCGAGAGTCTGGCCTGTGACATAGGATGCCAGCGGAGAACAGAGGAAGAGTGCGACGCCAGCCACCTCCTCTGGCGAGCCGAAGCGCGCGAGGGGGATGTTCTTTATCATTTCGGCGCGAGCGCTTTCGGGAATCGTCGCCGCCATCGCGGTGTCAATCACGCCAGGCGCGATGGCGTTGGCGCGGATGTGACGGCGCGCGGCTTCGCGGCTCACGACGCGCATCATGGCCTGCACCCCGGCTTTGGCCGCGGCGTAGTTAGCCTGTCCGTAAAAGCCCTGGATGGCCGCTATGCTGCCGAGGCTCACAATAGCGCCGCCGTCGTGCATGATATCGAGGCCGAACTTGCAGCAGTGGAAGACGCCGCTCAGGTTCACATCAATGACCGACTGCCACGCTTCGAGCGACATTTTCGCGATGGTCCTGTCGCGGATGATGCCGGCGTTGTTAATGAGAAAATCAATCCCGCCCAGTCGTTGCTTCAGCCCCTGCATCATGAGCTGAACGGCGTCGGGTTGAGAAACATCCGCGGCAGCCACATGCGCGCTGGCGGCGCGCGCAGAGTTCAGCTCGGCCGAAATCTTCTCCGCATCCGCGCCCGTGCCTCCGAGGCCGGGATGGTTCAGTATGACGGTCGCGCCCGCACCGTGAAACGTGCGCGCTATCTGCGCACCGATGCCTTGGGATGCGCCGGTGATGAGGGCGATTTTGCTGGAGAGATCGACCGTGATGCTCATCTCACGCGCGTCCCTTGAAAGCTCGGGCCTTGTCTTAAATCAGGTTTCATGGGTTTGCTTCACC
>SIAT01000051.1 GCA_009691645.1 Pedosphaera sp.
GTGTCGTTCCACGAAAGGGTCGAGGGCAGGCCGAGCGCGTGGTAGATGGTCGCGGCGAGGTTCTCCGGCTTCTGCGGATCGCTGGCGGGATAGCCGCCGATCTTGTCGCTCGAGCCGATGACCGCGCCGCCGCGCACGCCGCCGCCGGCGAGGAAGACCGATTGCACCGCGCCCCAGTGATCGCGCCCGGGCAGCGTGGCGCTCGAGAGGGTGGAAATCTTCGGCGTGCGGCCGAACTCGCCGGCCATCACGATGAGTGTTTGCTCCAGCAGTCCGCGCGATTCCAAGTCGTCCAGCAGCGCGCTCACGGCGCGGTCCATCGGCGGCAGGAGAAAGTTTTTCAGGTTCGGGAAAGCCGCCTCGTGCGTGTCCCACGTCTCGTTGTTGCCCAGATTCACCTGGACGAGGCCGAGGCCGGCCTCCACCAGTTGCCGCGCCATGAGCAGGGACCAGCCGAAGCTGTTGCGCCCGTAACGATCCAGCGAGCGGACATCGGCTTTTTCTAGGCTGAAGGCGTCGCGCACCGCGGTGTTGCCGAGCAGCGAGATGGCGCCGGCGCGATATTTGTCGAAGGCTTCATCGCCCACCGCTTTTTCCAGAGTCGAGACCTGTCGTTCGAGCGAGTCGCGCAGAGTCACGCGGTCCATCAGTCGGCCGTGTTCGAGGCCCGGGGGCAGCGCGAGGTGGGGCGCTTGGAAAAGCAGGTTGGAATCCGTGGTCGGGCCTTTGTTGTGGTGGAACAGATACTCCGGATACGCCCCGTAATGCAGCGGATGATACGGGGACATCTCGAGGAACCACGGATCCCCCAGTCGCCCCAGCATGCCGCCGAATTGTCCCGGGATGGTGCGCCCCGTGTTGTGGATGATCTTGTCCGGCAGCACCAGCGCCGGCGGCAGATTGTTGCGCGTCGGCAGGAGGTGGTTGGCCAGCGCCGTGATGCTCGGCCAGTCGGTCGGCTTCGGCCTGTTCGGATCGAACCCCTCCGGCAACGTCGCGCGGCCGGTGAGCATCATGTAGTGGCTGGCGGAATGGTCGTTGGAAGAATGGGTGAGTGAACGCACCAGCGCCCATTTGTTCGAACGCTTCGCCAGCTCCGGCAGATGCTCGCAGATGTGCACGCCCGGCGTGCGCGTGGCGATGGTGCCGAATTCGCCGCGGATTTCCTGCGGCGCCTCGGGCTTGGGATCGAAGCTCTCGTGCTGCGCCAGTCCGCCGGAGAGGAAGATGTAGATGACCGACTTCGCCTTGGGCGCGCGCGATGCGCCCGCTTCCTGTAGTGCGGCGAGATGATTCATCCCCAACCCGAGCAACCCCACCGCGCCGGCCTGCACGGCCGTGCGGCGGCTGATGCCGCATCCGGCAGGAGAGTGGCCGAACAGTTTGTTTGCAGGCGCGTTCATAGGTTGATGGAGCTAAAATCGGACGCACGCCGCCACGCACTTCTTCACGGCGCCGCCGAGGGACTTCATTCCCGCGAAGCTAACCGTACAGGTCGAGCGGCGCGAGCTTGAAGTCGGGGAAAACCGTCGCGAGATCGCCCGCCTTGTGACGGCGCAGAACCGGCGCGAGCACATCGCGGTAATTCGTCGTCACCGGCAAATCGCCAGGGCCTTCGAGCACGTCGCGCGTGAGGCCGGGCCATCTGCCAAGCACGCGGCCGCCCTTCGCGCCGCCGCCGAGCACGAGCATCGCGCTGGCGCGGCCGTGGTCGGTGCCGAACGCCGAGTTCTCCTCCACGCGCCGGCCGAACTCGGTCATCACTACCACCGTCGTCGTCGCCATCAACGGGCCGAGGTCGCGATAAAAAGCGGAGAGCCCCTTGTTCAGCTTCACGATTTCCGGGTCCATCACCGTGCCTTGGCTCAAGTGCGAATCCCAGCCGTTCAAATCCACCGAGGCCGCCTCCAACCCGACGCGCGCCTTGACGAGTTGGGCGACTTGGCGAAGTCCCTGCGAGAAGTAATCGCCGGCGTATTCCGCGCCGTGCGCGGGCTTGTAATCCGTGGCGCGCAGTTCGTCGATGCGCCGCAGCGCCGCGAGCGTGTCGCGTCCGGCGATCCCGAGCGCGCCGGGGTTCGCGGTGTAGAGGTCGCCGAGCTGTTCGATGAATTTCGCCGGGGCGTCGAGCGAGAAATCCTTCAGTGAAGTCATCGCCGTCGCAGCGGGCGCGCCTCGCAGACACTCGGGCAACGAGCGACCCAGCGCGATGGCCGAGAGCGGACCGGCGGCCGCCCCTTTGCGGTGGCGCAGGAAACGCCCGAGCCAGCCGCCCGCGGCCAGCCCGCCGTGCTCCATCAAATCCTGCGCTTCGAAATGCGAGCGCGTCGTGTCCTCGCTGCCGACGGCGTGGATGACCGCGAGCGCGCCATCCTTCCACGCCGGCTCGAGATCGCGCAGCAACGGGTTGAGGCCGTAGAACCCGTCGAGCTTCACCGCGTCGGCGGGCTTGATGGCGATGCGCGGCCGCGCGCGGTGATAACCGTCGTCCGCGAGCGGCGGGACGAGGCTGAGGCCGTCCGCGCCGCCGCGAAGAAAAACGACAATCAACGCGCGTTGTGCGTCACCGTTGCCGGTCAGGAATGTCTGCGTTGTCTTCGGCTGGGCCATTTCAAAACCTTAAAATCTCTGGAAAGCCGGCGACGCGAGCGCCAGCGAGAGTGGCGCGCCGGATTCAGTGGAGGCCCGCAGTTCCTCCTCCGAAGGCTTTCGCCCGAGCAAGTGCGCGAGCAGACCCGCCTCGCCGTCGGCGCGCAGTTTGAGCGCTTTCGTGTCGAGCTTCGTGCCTTTGATTTTATTCTCGCCGAACGCCACGGCGAAGTTCCAGCGCCAAAGCAGCGTGCCCATCCACGGCGCGGCTTCCTCGGGATAACCGTCGGGCGTCGGATACTGGAACGGCGCGTGGCCCATGCGATCGAGGAACTCGGTGAGCGGCCGGCGCGCGTCGGTCTCGGCGCCGGTGGCGCGCAGGGCGGAGGTGATGAAGTGGAACGGGCGCTTGAACTTGCCGCCGCGCGCGGCGAGGAACTCCGGCGTGGCGAAGAGCGCGCGCAGCGTGTCGCGCAGGTTGCCGGAGCTTTTCAGGAACGCCTCGGCCACCGCAGCGACGGCGGCGGCGGGCGCTTCTTCGGCGATGAAACGGCGGCACAGTTTTGTCGCCAGATACTTCGCAGTCGCCGGATGGAGTGCGATGATGTCGAGGACGAGATCGAGCTCGCCGGAGCCGAGGCGTTCCTGTTCTTCGCGGCTGAGATTGGGTGGGATCGCGGGGATGTGCTGGTCGAGGACGGTCTTCGCTTCTTTGTCGTGCAGATGGGGGTTGAACTCGACTTTGCCGAGGCGGAACTTCGATTCCTTTGTGCCGCGCACGGTCCAACCGGTGAGGCAGCGGGCGACTTCCATCACGTCCTGCTGCGAATAGCCGCCGTGCACGCCGAGCGTGTGCAGTTCGAGCAGTTCGCGCGCGTAATTTTCATTCGGCTTCTCGTCGGCATTGCGGCGGCGGTTCGCGCGGCCGTCGAGATACCAGAGCATCGCGGGGCTGAGAGCCGAGGCGCGGAGCATGGCGGGGAAATGGCCGAAGGCGTGGCGGCGAATGACATCGCGGTCATCGGCCGTCTTCAGCCAACGGCAATCGCCTTTCGAAGGCGCGATGTTGAAGTGGTCGGTCCAGAATTGGACCATCACTTCGAAAAGCTGGCGTTCGCTGAACACCGCGCGGAGCAACGCGCCGCGGGTCAATTCCTCGAGCAACAGCCGTTCCTTGTACTCGAAGAGTTCACCTACGGAGCCATCGAGTGTCTCGCAGCGGCGCACGGCCCAGCGGGCGAGCTTGTCGGGGATACGGTCGGGGTCGAGCTGCTCCTCGATGTACGCGGCGACGGCTTCGGCTTCGGTCGCGCCCAATTTGCGCACGCGCGAATAATCGCCGGGGCGCGCGCCGAACGAGAGGCGGTTGATGCAATGGCTGACGAGATCGATGGCTGCCGATTGCGGCGGCTGGAACGGGCTGTCGGGCGACGCGGGCTTCAGGAACGGCAGCAGGTCGCTCGGCGCGCGGTTGCAACCGGCCGTGGCCGCGAGTGCGGCGGCGCTGCCGGCTTGGAGGAACTTGCGGCGCGAGACGTTCATCCGTTCATTTTGGGAGGAGCGGCGGTTCGTTGGATTCGATGACCGGCGGCAAGACCACCGTCGGCGCGGTGGGCATGGACGCCGGTTGCGGCTGCTTCTGTTTGCGGCAACTTCCCACCACCGCGCCGGTGCCGCTGATCAGCACCCACGGGATCAGGAAAAACTGGCCGAAGAACGGCAGCAGGAACGTGAGCGCGAGCACCGAGCCGCCGCGCAACACGCGCCGCCACGGCTGCGCGTCGTCCGTGGGCGAAGGCAGGCCGCGGCCGATGCGCTGGGCGAGCCCCGCCGAGCCGAAGAGGCCGAGGAGAAGCGGTACGAGCGCGATGGCTGCACCGAGCAGTTTCACGGCGGGGTTTGGCACCTTGGAACTGATGACGATGCCGAGGAACAGCAACGGCGCAAAGACAGCGGCCCCCACCAGCGTGGTGCGGATGGGGCGGCTGTACTTCTCCTCCGCCCGGCCGATGGCCGCCGGAAAGAGCGCCATCGCCGCGAGCCAGAAGACGACGAACATCAACAGCAGGCCGATCACCAGCAGGAAAACCGCCAACACATCCGCCATGATCATAAGAACAGAGCCTTCGGGTTGGGTTGCGCGGGCAACCTTTAGTTGATGAGGCTGACGATACGGGGCGGCCACGGCATTTTCAAGTTCATCGTCGTGAATCCCCGCCACAGACCCACGGAGGCGCGGAGTTTGAAAAAGCCGTGTCTCTGCACCTGAGAAGGGCAAAAGACTCGCGGAACCGTCGGCGAGGCAAGATAACCACTTGGCGAGGCTCTCTCAAATCGGAGGGGCGGGGTGTAACCTTGCGGTGGCTGGAAGCGTCTTTTTTTCCAGCCGCCGGCCCTCTGGAGGGGAGGGCGTAAAATAAGAATTGGCTTTGAAGTGGGGTTCGGGCAGTTTCGTCTGACCCAGAGCAATAGAGTAATCGGCTCGTTGAAGAGGAAAACTTATGAACATCGAAGAGCATCGTCCGCAACCGCAGGATTTCTTTCAAACCCGCCGCGGCTTCCTGAATCGCTTCGGCATGGGTTTCGCCGGCCTCGGCATGGCGTCGCTGCTCGGGGAGAGTCTCGCCGGCCGCGCCCACGCTGCCTCGTCCAGTCCGCTGGCCCCTCGCAAGCCGCACTTCGCGGCCAAGGCCAAGCACGTCATCCACATCTTCGCGCAGGGCGGCCCGACGCACCTCGATACGTGGGATCCGAAGCCGGGCATGGCCAAGTACGCCGACCAGAAGGTGGACCTGATCGGCGGCACGCCGTTGCCGTCGCCGTTCAAGTTCACCAAGATGGGCAAGAGCGGCGTCGAGGTCAGCGAGATTTTCCCGCAACTCGGCAAGCACATCGACGATCTGGCGGTTGTCCGCTCCATGCACACGGACATCCCTTCGCACGAGTTCGCCACAGTGCTGATGAACACCGGCTCCGGCCGGCTTGTGAAGCCTTCGCTCGGTTCGTGGGTGCTTTACGGCCTCGGCACTGAGAACCAGAATCTGCCCGGCTTCGTCGCCCTCGGCGCGGGTCTCGGCGGTTCGCAGAATTATCGCTCGGCCTTTTTGCCGGGCGCCTATCAGGGCACGCCCGTCCAGCAGGCTGGCGGCAACATCGAGAAGGTCATCCAGAACATCCGCAACTACCACCTGCCGCTGGCCGAACAGCGTGAGCAGTTGGACTTGCTGCAGAAGCTCAACGAGAAGCACGCCGAGAATCTCAAGCGCGAGTCGGAGCTCGAGGCGCGCATCCAGTCGTACGAGCTGGCTTTCAAGATGCAGACCGAGGCCACGGACGCCTTCGACATCAGCAAGGAATCGGAGGCCACCCGCGCTCTTTACGGCGACACGCCGATGGCGCGTCAGATGCTCACCGCCCGCCGTCTCGTCGAGAAGGGCGTGCGTTTCGTGCAGGTCTGGCACGGTGGTTGGGATCACCACTCGAACATCGCCCAGAGCGCCCGCCGCAAGGCCGGTGAAGTGGATCAGCCGATCGCCGGCCTCATCGCCGATCTCAAGCAGCGCGGCATGCTCGATGACACGTTGATTGTCTGGAGCGGCGAGTTCGGCCGCACCCCGCGCCACGACCGTGGCGGCCGTGCTGAGCCGGGTCGTGATCACCACAACCGCGGTTTCAGTTGCTGGCTCGCCGGCGGCGGCGTCAAGGGCGGCACCATCCACGGCGCGACCGACGAGTTCGGCTACAACGCCGTGCAGGACAAGGTGCACGTGCACGATTTGCACGCGACCATCCTCGCGCTGCTCGGTTTCGACCACGAGAAGCTGACCTACCGTTATAACGGCCGTGATTTCCGCCTCACCGATGTGTACGGCAACGTGGTCAAGAACATCATCGCCTAACGGCATCCCGCGGAGGCAAATGACTTGTGCGAATCGGTTTGCCTCCGCAGGCAAACCGATTCCTGTTTCCGGAGACAAAAGATTATGAAAACGACGATCGCCCTGCTTGCTTTGATCGCCCTGCCGCTGCTGCTGCGCGCCGAGGAGCCGAAGCCGACGCCTGCCCAGCTCGAGTTCTTCGAGAAGAAGATCCGCCCAGTGCTCGCCGGCAAGTGTTACGAGTGCCACAGCCGCGAGAGCAAAGTGAAGGGCGGCCTGCAAGTGGACACCCGCACCGCGCTGCTTTCCGGCGGTGATTCTGGGCCGGCCCTCGTTTTGGGCCAGCCCGAGAAGAGCCTTCTCATCAAAGCCATCAGCGGCAAGGACAAGGATCTCGCGATGCCGCCGAAGGGCGAGAAGCTCACGTCTGCTCAGGTCGCCGATTTCGAAGCGTGGATCAAGATGGGCGCGCCCGATCCGCGCATCGCCACCGACAAGCCGGTCGCCAAGGTGCTGTACGATCCCGAAAAGGTGAAGTCGCACTGGGCTTATCAGCCGGTGACGAAGCCCGTTGTTCCCGCTGTGAAAGACAAGTGGGTGCAGACGCCGCTGGACGCGTTCGTCTTCGCGAAGCTCAAAGAGAATGGACTCATTCCCTCGCCTGCCGTGGACAAGCGCACGCTTATCCGCCGCGCCACGTACGATCTCACCGGCTTGCCGCCGACGGTTGATGAGGTGGACGAGTTCCTGCGCGACACGTCATCCAACGCCTTCGCGAAGGTCATCGATCGCCTGCTGGCGTCGCCTCACTACGGCGAGCGCTGGGGCCGGCACTGGCTCGACGTGGCGCGTTACGCGGACACAAAAGGCGATCGCAATAACCGCGGCGACCCGCGCTATCCGTACGCGTGGACTTATCGCGATTACGTGATCAACGCTTTCAACAAAGACCTTCCTTTCGACCGTTTCGTCACCGAGCAGATTGCGGCCGATCGTCTGCCGCAGGGTGAAGACACGAGTGCGCTGGCCGCGCTTGGTTTTCTCACCGTCGGCAAGCGTTTCATGGGGAATGCGAATGACGTGATTGATGACCGCATCGACGTCGTCACGCAGGGTTTCCTCGGGCTCACCGCCGCGTGCGCCCGCTGCCACGATCACAAGTTCGATCCCATCCCGATCAAGGACTACTATTCACTGCACGGCATCTTCGCGAGCAGCTTCGAGCCGGAGAATCTCCCGACGCTCGTGGATAACAAGAATAACAAGAATTCTCCGGAGTACAAAGATTACCTGGCGCAGATTGCCGCCGTGGAGGGCGAGTTGCAGCGGTACATTGAGACCGAGTCGACCAAAGCCCTCGCGCCGCAGCGCGCGAAGGTCGGTGAATATCTGCTCGCAATCTGGGAGAACCGCCAGCAGTTCAAGGATGCTCCGGCTGCGAAGGCCGCCAGAGCCGCGAAGCCGCCCACGGCCGGCAAGCTGCCCAAAGGCCCTCTCCCGCCGCAGAATTTCGTGGCGCTCGCGCGTGAGAAGGGCCTCGACCCCGCGTTGCTCGCCAATTGGGGTGCCAAGCTCCGTGAGAACGCGGGCGCGCTGCACCCCGTGTTCACGCCGTTCTTCGCGTTCGGCCAATTGCCGGCGGAAGATTTCGCGGCGAAAGCGAAGGAACTCGCCGTCGTCATCGCGGCGAACAAGGCCGCAGCGCGGCCCGTGAATCCGATTCTCGCCAAAGCCTTCGCCGGTGCCGAGCCGAGGTCGATGAAGGACGTTGCCGCCATCTATTCCACGGTCTTCAAAGAAGTGGACGAGGCGTGGCAGGCCGTTCTCAAAGACGGCGTGGACAAGCAGCCCAAAGGCAAGATGGCCAAGGAGGCCAAAGCGGCCAAGACCAAGAAAGGGATAAGCAACGAGCCGATCATTCAGGTCGCTGCGATTCCCGCCGGTCTGCCGAACAAGGATCAGGAAGCGCTGCGCCAGCTCATCCACGGCGAGAACTCCGCGATGCAGGTCAGCGAGCGGGAGTTGCCGCGTCTGCTCGGCCTCGCGGGCAACCAGTTCCAGAGCCGTGTGCAGGCCATCCGCAACAAGATCGTCACCGTGGACAGCACCCACGCTGCGGCGCCCATCCGCGCGATGGCGATGAATGATCTCGCTGCGCCGCGCGATTCCGCTGTGCTCTTCCGCGGTGAGCCGAGCAACCGCGGCCCGGTTGTTCCGCGCCAGTTCCTCGAGGTTCTCTCCGGCGAGAAACGCGCGCCGTTCAAGGATGGTTCCGGCCGACTCGATTTGGCCAAGTCCATCGCCAGCCGCGACAACCCGCTCACCGCGCGCGTCATCGTGAACCGCGTTTGGCAATGGCACTTCGGCGAAGGCATCGTCACCTCGGCGAGCGATTTCGGAATGCGCGCCGAGAAGCCCGCCCACGCCGAGTTGCTCGATCATCTGGCCACATGGTTCATGGACAACGGCTGGTCGCTCAAGAAACTGCACCGGCAGATTATGCTTTCGAGCGTGTATCAGCAGGGCAGCGCGAAAAACGACGCCTACGCCAAGAAAGATCCGGGCAACCGCTTGCTCTGGAAACAGAACCTCCACCGGCTCGATTTCGAGGCGCTGCGCGACACGCTGCTCGTCGTCGGCGGCAAGCTCGACCACACCCTCGGCGGCCGGCCGATTGATGTCACCACCGCCGCCACCACCCGCCGCACCCTCTACGGTCTCGTGGATCGCCGCGAGCTGCCCGAGCTGTTCCGCACGTTCGATTTCGCGAACCCGGACATGACCAGCTCACAGCGTTACACCACCACCGTGCCGCAGCAGGCGCTCTTCATGATGAACAGCACGCTTGTCATCGAGCAGGCCAAAAATCTCGCTCACCGCTCCGAGTTGGATAAGCTGTCCGATTCGGCTGAGAAAGTACGCCAGCTCTATCGCCTCGCTCTCCAGCGCCCGCCGTCGGCCGACGAGCTCAAGCTCGCGCTCGAGTATGTCACGAAGCAGTCCGAGCGCACCGGCGGCAAAACCACGATGGATGCGTGGGAGAAGTTCGCCCAAGCCCTGCTCCAGACGAACGAGTTGATCTACGTGAACTAATCTGACGAACCCCGAGCGGGTCGTTCAATCGCTCAACAAAAAGAGACGGCTTCGCGCCGTCTCTTTTCTTTTCCACTGACGACGTTCAACGCGCCTGCGATCTCTCCATCGTCGGCTTATTTCGCCGGCTTGAGTGTGACTTGGCGTAGGTCCATCACCGCCACGCCCGGCTTGCTCTTCGGGCGAACAGTGAGGGTGTGAACACCAGCCTTCTCGATCTTCACCGTGCCGAGGTCGCGCGGGATGAAGTTCTGGAAATGGCCCGTGTCCTGCACGATCATCGTCAACTTCTGCTCGCCGATGGCGAACTCGACTTCCGCGCCGCCGCTGCCTTTGCCGCAGCCTTGCAGCGCCTCGATCGTGAAGATCCCCGGCTTGGTCACCGTGAAATCCCAACTCGCCCAGTCCTCTTTCTTCACCCAGAAACCGAGCGTATTTTTGTTCGGCTGCGGTTCGTAGCGCAGCGTGGCGCCGTGCACTTCGGCCGTGCGCGAGTGGAGCAGCATGCTGCCGTCGGCGGCCTGCGGATGCGGGCGATAATCAGGATTCGGGAGCGGCATTTGCGCGCCGACGCTCCGCCGCCACGCGTCGAGTTTCTGGCCGAGTGCGCTGGCTGTGGCCTCTTGTTGCTCGGCGAGGTTGCTGTTTTCGCGCGGATCCGTTTTCAAATTGTAAAGTTCGCGCCGGCCATTTTCATAGAACTCGATCAACTTGAAATCACCGTCGCGGATCGCGCCGTACGGCGTGGCGCCGCCGGGATGGTAATGCGGATAATGCCAGAAAAGCGGACGCGCGGCGTTGGTGGCGCCTTTGATCACCGGCGCGAAGCTCACGCCATCGAA
>SIAT01000052.1 GCA_009691645.1 Pedosphaera sp.
AAAGTGCTCGTCACGCCCGGCGGCAAAAACGGCGCGATTGTCGCGCTCGACAAAAAGACCGGTGCGCTCATCTGGCAGAGCAAGGAATTCACCGACGGCGCGCATTACTCCTCCATCGTTCCCGTCAACTACAGCGGCAAGCGCCAGTACGTGCAGTTCACCGCTGAAAGCGTGGCCAGCGTGGACGCCGCCACCGGTGCCTTGCTCTGGCGTGCGCCGCGCAAAGGCCAGACTGCGGTGATTCCGACGCCGATTTTCAGCGACGGTATTGTGTATGTCACCAGCGGTTACGGCGTCGGCTGCAATGCCTTCAAAGTCGGCAGCTCCGCTTCGCCTGAAGAAATGTATGCGAACAAGAACATGGCGAACCACCACGGCGGCGTGATTCTCAAGGACGGCCACCTCTTCGGCTTTTCCGACGGCAAAGGTTGGGTCTGCCAGAATCTAAAGACCGGCGAAATCGTCTGGAGCGACAAAGGCGTCGGCAAAGGCTCCATCGCGTATGCCGACGGCCACTTCATCATCCGCAGCGAAGGCGGCAAAGGCACCACGGCGCTCATCGAGGCGACGACAAAGGGCTACGTCGAGAAGGGCCGCTTCGACCAACCCGAGCGCGGGAAGGAAAATTCATGGGCGCACCCCGTCATCGCCAACGGCCGGCTCTACCTGCGCGATCAAGACGCGCTGTTCGCCTACGACGTGAAGGGAAATTAACCCGTCATCTCTCGAAAACGACAAGGGCCGGCTTCATCGCCGGCCCTTTTTGTTGCAACCGCCCACCGTCAGTGCGGCGGCGCGAAGATCAGCCCGAAGACTCAGCCCAGCGAAGCGCGCAAGGCGGCGAACATGTTCCTTCCCTCTTCCACGCTCACGGGTCGTTTGCCGGCCTCGTCCACGTCCTCGATCAGTTCCGCCGGCAGCTCCTTCAGAAAAGGCGAAGGATGGCACGGCAACAACTGGCCGTACTTTTTGCGCCCGCCGCAGTGGCTGATGGTGAGCGCCTCTTTCGCGCGCGTGATGGCCACGTAGAAAAGCCGGCGTTCCTCGTCCATCGTCCCCTCGACCTTCGATCGCGAGTGCGGCAGAAGGCCATCCTCCAGCCCCACGATGTGCACGCGCGGGTACTCGAGTCCTTTGCACGAGTGCATGGTGATGAGCGTCACGGCGTCGCTCGTGGCCTCCTTCTCATCGTCGCGACCGGCGTCGAGCGTCAACTCCTCGAGGAAGTTCTGGAGACGCTCGGCCGGCGGCAGTCCGGGTGAACCGCCGTCGAGCGTGACGGTGAGTTCCTTCAAGTTGCGCACGCGGCTATCGGCTGTCTCGATGTTCTTCTCGGAACGCCGCAACTCGTCGAGATAACCGGTTTCAGCGAGGAAACGATCGGCCCACGTGGATAGCGAAAGACTCTCCTCGGCAGCCAGCGGTGTCCGGGTCTGCTCGACAAAAACGACGAACTCGGCGATGGCCTCGCGGGCTTTCGGCAGGAATTGCGCCTGCACATCGGTGTGGCGCATCGCGCTAAAAACAGAGCAGTGCCGCTCCTGACTGGCCGCGAGCAGCCGTTCCATCGTCACATCGCTCAGCCCGCGCGCGGGGACATTGGCGATGCGAAGCAGGCTCACGTCATCGTGCGGGTTGATGAAAGTTTTGAGGTAGGCGAGGAAGTCGCGGATCTCGCGGCGATCGAAGAAACTCTGTCCGCCGACGAGGTGGTACCGCACGCTGCCTTTGCGCAGCGCGGTCTCGATCGCGCGTGATTGCTGGTTCGTGCGGAACAGGATCGCCTGTTCGCGCCACGGCACGCGGTGCATCAGCCGGTCTGCCTCGATATCTTCGACCACCCCGCGCGCCTCCTCCTCGTCGTCAACGAAAGCGGCGAGGCGGATCTTGCTCCCCTGCCCTTTCTGCGACCAAAGCTGCTTGGGCAGGCGGCGCGGGTTGTTTTTGATGACGGCGTTGGCGGCGGAAAGGATCGTGTTCGTCGAGCGATAATTCTGCTCGAGCTTGATAACCTTCACCTCCGGATAATGCTTCTCGAGATCGAGCAGGTTGGCGACCTCCGCGCCGCGCCAACCGTAGATGGATTGATCATCGTCGCCCACCACGCAGAGGTTGCGATGCTCGGAGGTGAGCGAGTGGACCAACTCGAACTGCGCCGCGTTGGTGTCCTGATACTCGTCCACCATCACGTAGCGATACTTGGCGCGGCAGGCGGCGAGCGCATCCGGATGCTCCTTGAAAAGGCGCAACGTCAGCAAAATCAAATCATCGAAATCCACCGCGTTGCAGGCGCGCAACGAAGACTCGTAACGCTTGCGGATGTGCTCGGTCATCGCGCGCAGACTCTCATCGGCGAAGGCGGCCGCCTGCGTGCCGCCGTTCTTGTAGCGGCTGAGCAGGGAAAGGATGGCTTTCGGATCGGTCTTCTCGCCTTTGGCAGAAATGGTGCTGAGGATTTTCTTCACCGTCCCGAGTTGCTCGGATTCGTCGTAGATGACGAAGTTGCGCTTGTACCCGAGCTTCTCGATGTGCTGGCGCAGGATGCGCACGCAGAGCGAGTGGAAGGTGCAGAGCGTCGGCCGCTCGGGCTTGCCATCACCCTCGGAGGAGCGGGCGCGCGGCAGGAGCTGTTTCACGCGATCGAACATCTCACGCGCGGCCTTGTTGGTGAATGTGACGGCGAGAACGTTCCCGGGCGCGACACCGCGGGCGATCATGTGGGCGATGCGATGCGTGACGGTCTTGGTCTTGCCCGTGCCCGCGCCGGCAAGGATGAGCACCGGGCCGCGAATCTGCTCGGCGGCGGCCCGTTGCTGCGGATTGAGCGCATCCAAGTTCACCATCAGGGCGCGGAGTTTAGAACTCGAACGGACGAAAGCAAGCGGACGACGGGGAAAGTTTTCGACAACGGAGAAAACGCTCCGAACCGCGCGCCGCCGATCACAGCGCCGCGGTTTCCTGGCGCTTCAAATCCTCGGCGAGGAACTGGATGACATCCTTGAACTTGGGGGCGTTCTCGGGATTCACCTGTATCAGCGTCTGGTGCGCCGCGATCGAGGTGCCGGTCATCTCCGCGCGTGTGGCTTCAGCGGAAGCCACCGGCTGATAGGCGGCGGTCAGCGGGTTCTCACCCGTGCGGAACTTGAAGAGATGCGCGACGCCGAGGTTCTCCAGCAGATCGCTCACGCGCGGGCTGGGATTGAGCAACTCGAAGAGCCCGTCCGCAGCGGTCTCGGGCGCTTTGCTGGCCTTGATGGCGAGGCCAGCGAGCACACCGAGAAACGTGCTGTCCATCACCAGACAATCGACGAGATCGAGCACGAAACGCCGATGGCCGCGCCGAGCCATCTCGTTCACCAGCGTCTTGAAATCCACGCTGGAAGCAAAGTTCGCCCGGCCGGAAATCTTCACGCAGACGGCTGGGCCGACGACGGCGACCATCAGACTGGCAGCGGGGTTGCTCATGGAAGCGTTGGTTGCGGCTCCTCGACGGGTTCAACGTCCCGTCACTGCCAATGTGTCGGCGCGGAGAATCTGCGTCAAGGTCTGTTGCAGCACTAACTCGGTGTCGAGGCCGCTAGCGACGAGCCGGCGGTTGCACTGGAGCAGCAGATCGAGCGCGCGCACCAGATCGGCCGAGGACCAGCGCCGCGCCTGCGGCAGCGCCTTGAAGAGCACGTAGGGATTGAGCGCGAGCGGATTGATCCGGCGGTCGGTCGGTAGCCCTTCCGTCGGCACGCGTTCGATTTGCGCCTTGAAACGGTTGTAGTCGCGCTCCTCCTTCAACCAACCAGCGCCGAGCATCTCCTTCAAGAACAGTAGCGCACGGACTTTGGTGATCAATCCGTAGAGCAGGCCGATCTCGGACTTCTGCCGATCGGTCTCCATCCCCCACAATTCCTCGTCGAGACAACGCAGCAGGCGCGGCAGATCACGGTCGCCGAGGGCGTCCCCCAGCGCGAAGGCGCGCGCCTGTTTGTTGCGCGAGACGATCGCCAGAACATCCTCCACGCCCACCTCGTCGCGGGCGGCGGCGTAAAGCGTCACCTTCTCCACCTCACTCTCCAGTTGGCGCGCATTCGGGCCGACGGCCTGCACCAGTTCCGCCAACGCCTCGTCGGTGATGGCGCGTTTGAGCGCACGGAACTTTTTCAAAGCCAGTTCCTCGGCGCGCGCGGCCCAGTCGCGATCGTCAATCGAGAGCGCGGCGAAAATCTCCACCGTGCCGAGCTTCTCGACGGTTTTATAGAACGTCTTGCGCTTGTCCACCTTGCCGGCGCTGATTAGCAGGCGCACGCCGTCCCAGCGGAAGTTCTTCAGCTCCTGCGCCAGTTCGCCGAGCGTTTCGGTGACAGCCGCCGCGGAAGCGGTGCGGTCGTCGCCGAGGAAGGTGCAATCCTTGAACCAAACGGCCTTGCCGCCGCCAAAGAACGGGAGCGTGTTGAGCGCTTCACGAAGACGTGCGAGGGATTTGAGAGCTTCACCGGAATTACCCGCCGCGGCGTCAATCGTCTCGTGATCCATCCCGCCCAGTTCGGTGCTCCACGTCTGGTAGAGTTGGCGCGCGCGCTGGCTTACGCCGAAATCATCGTCGCCGCAGATGAGGGCGACAGGGCCGGTGGGTTGAGCAGAACTCGGAGGCATCGGCGCGTCAGGTCTCGGATTCCTCACCGCGCCTACCGCCCTCGCTGCCCTCCTCGTTGATGCGGTCGAGGTGCTCGGACATATCCTCGACCTGCTCGAAGAGTGCCGCGGAAACGTAGATGGGAGACTTGTGCGCCGAGGCGAGAGCGAGGCAATCGCTCGGGCGCGCGTCCACCTCCACGATCTTCCGGCCCAGTTCATTTTCCTGCTGGAGAATGAGCCGTGCGAAGTAAGTCGAATTCTTCAACTCGGTGATGACGATACGCTCGACTTTCACGCCGAGCCCTTTGAAAATGCTGTTGATGAGGTCGTGCGTGAGCGGGCGCTCCTTCGGCGCGTCGCGCAAAAACATCCCGATCACCGAGGCCATCGTCGGCTCGACTTGGATGACGAAAACCTTCTCGTCATTGCCGAGGAAGATGGCCGCGCCGCTGTTCGCCGGCAGGATGCCGCGGATCTGAACTGGCACGACTTCCTTCTTCATTACGCAAACCAACTTTAGAGCCTCGCTGTGTCCGATACAAGCCCCTGCGCGGCGCGCGGCGAATTGACCGTTGCCTCGCGCCCCACCCTGCGGCATCATCCCGCGAATGGATTTCCGTTCCAAAATCCTCACGCTTGAGACCCTTCCCGCGTGGCGCGAACGTCTCCGTGCCGAAGGAAAAAAACTCGCGGTCACCAACGGCTGCTTCGACATCCTCCACCTCGGCCATGTGAATTATCTCGCCGCTGCGCGAGCGCAAGCCGACGCCCTCCTTGTCGGCGTCAACTCCGACGGCTCCATCCGCCAACTCAAAGGAGCCGGACGCCCCGTGAACCCCGAGACCGACCGCGCCCTCGTAGTCGCCGCGTTGCAGTCGGTGGACGCCGTTTGCGTCTTCGATGAACTGCGCGCCACCCTCCTTCTCGCGCTCGTCCTCCCCGATATCTATGTCAAAGGAGGCGACTACGCTGTCGAGCAACTCCCGCAGGAAGAGCGCGATGTCATCACCCAATGCGGCGGTCGCATTGTCGTTCTCGGCCACGTCCCCGGCAAGTCCACCTCCGGCCTCATCGAGAAAATAACCAAACTCTGACGTTTGCAGCCGCCACCACCGACTTGACCAGCCACGAACTTCCGCTACCTTTTCAAACCAATGAAAACAATCTTCGCTCTGTTCCTCTGCCTCGCCGCCGTCACCGCCGAAGCTCAGATCAACCGGCCGCTTCCGCCCGAGATCGTTCCCGCCGAACCGGCGCCCGAGGAGCCGCCCGTCATTGAAGACTTCTTCGGCCCCGGCCGTTACCAACTCGTCACCGCGCAAATCACCGTCGAAGGCCGTGAGCGCTCTGTCGTGCTGCGGCTCGACACTGCCACCGGCAAAGTCTGGACACTCGAAGCCGCGCCGAACGCAGTGCCGGGCAAACCGGCGTTCCGTTTTCTGGAAGTGCAGGACAATCTGCCGCGGCCACGTCTCGGATTCCCCGTTAGCTCGCCCGGCGCTGTCGGGATTGAAATCGCCCCGCCACTCCCGCCGGGACGCACGCCTCCGAACCGCTGATCGCGCCGACGCAGCTCAATCTCGCTGCACTTCCCGCTTGTCAACGGAGCGGCGCACTTGGCATCTTCGGGTATGGTACGCGAGCCGAACGCCACCGACGCCCAGTTCTACCAGTCCGCCGACGATTTCTTTCTGGCCCACCGCCACCTCGCGTTGACGTACGACGACGTCACGCTGGCGACGCTTTACTCCGAGGTTCTCCCGCGCGACACGCATCTCGACACCGCACTGGCTGAGAATTTGCACCTCAGCATCCCCGTCATTTCGTCCGACATGGACACCGTCACCGAGTCGCGGATGGCCATCGCCATGGCTCTCAACGGCGGTCTCGGTTTGATCCATTACAACATGTCGGAAAAAGAACAGCTCACCGAAGTAGGCCGCGTGAAGAACCACGTGCACGGCCTCATTCAGGAGCCAATCAAAGTCGCGCCCGAGCAACTCATCGGCGATGTGCTCGAGATGATCGAGAAACAGAAGTACGCCTTCAGCACCTTTCCCGTGGTGGATGCCGCGGGCAAACTCGTCGGCCTTCTCTCGGGCAACGTGATCAAGCCGCGCTTCGCCAAACGCAAGGTGACCGAAGCGATTATTCCGCGCGCGCAGGTTCACACCATCCCGCAAAAGGAGCTGGGCACCGACCCGATTTCGAAGGCGGACCGCTTCTTCACCGACCACCCCGGCATCCACAAGTTGCTCGTCGTGGATGAGCAGGATCATCTGCGCGGCATGTTCGCGATGAGCGACGTGGAACGCATCGCGCACGAGCGCAAGCTGCAATTCAAGCCTGCGCGCGACGCGAAGTTCCGCCTCATCTGCGGCGCCGCCGTCTCTGCCACGCGCAACGCCTTCGGCGATCTCGACCGCGAACGCATCCACCGGCACGTCACCGCGCTCGTCGAACGCGGCCTAGACGTCGTGGCCGTCTCCACCGCGCACGGCCACACCAAAGGCGTGGGTGAAACCGTACGTGCCATCCGCGAAGCTTTCCCGAAACTGCCCATCATCGCCGGCAACGTCACCAGCGCCGCCGGCGTGGAATACCTTGCCGACTGCGGCGCCAACACCATCAAGGTCGGCCAAGGTCCCGGCTCCATCTGCACCACGCGCATCGTCGCCGGCGTGGGCATCCCGCAACTCACCGCCCTCTACGTCTGTTCCAAAGCCGCCGCCAAAAAGCACGTCACCGTCCTCGCCGACGGCGGCATCACCAAGTCTGGCGACATCGTGAAGGCCCTGACAATCTCGCACGCCGTCATCTGCGGCGGCATCCTCGCCGGCTGCGCCGAAGCTCCCGGTCAGATCATGGAAATCGGTGGCAAGCTCTACAAACAGTACCGCGGTATGGGCAGCCTCTCGGCGATGAAGGCCGGTTCCGCCAGCCGTTACGGCCACACCAAAGATGCCGCGCGGAAGGTCGCCGCCGAGGGTGTCGAGGCGCTCAAGGAAGCAACTGGGCCGGTCGAAAACGTGCTCACCCAACTCATCGGCGGCATTCAATCCGGCATGGGTTATCTCGGCGCGAAGAATCTCGCCCAACTCCGACAGAAGGCACGCTACATCCGCGTCAGCGCGGCGGGAATGCGCGAAGCCCTCCCCCACGACATCGTGGAATTAAAGACCGGCGCGCATTGAATCCCGGCGACGACGCGCCGCTCAGAATTCCATCTCCTCGTTCATCCGGCTGCACTGTGGACAGCGCGACAACTCCACGTCCTCATCGTCCGTGTAAACGTAGTCGCACTTGGCGCAGCGGAAAATGTGATCCCGGCTTTGCGTCGGCTTGAACCGCTGGCGGCGGCGGTGGGAATAGTAGGCGATCACCGACAGGGCCGACAGCAGGACGAGGACAAAAGCAAGGATGAGCGCGTCCGGCGTCATCTCACTTCTTGGGCGCGACCGCGTTGTTCGTGGTCGGCGCGACGGTTTTCCAATTGAAGATCAAATCACCCGAGGCGGTTCCTCCGGCAGTGGCCGGTTGAAACTGCGCATTGCGCGCCAGATCCAAAGCCAGCCGATCGGCCACAGGGAGCCCGCTGGGTTTCAAAAGACGCACGCTGAGCACCATCCCGTCCGCATTCACCAGCACCTGCACAACAGTCGGCGCGAGCAACTCCGTGTGCGGCCACGCGGGAAGTTTGAGCGGCTCCCCCAGCGTGCGGCGGGCGAGAAGGCCGGTCACGGCGAGTGCCGATTCACCGCCGAAGGTCGCTCCCGGCGTCTGCGGGAGACTGGCTGCGGGCGCGGGCTTCTCCGGACGCACGCGCGGCTTGGCCGAATCCTGCTGCACAAACTGGCGAAAGGCGCCGCCGAGGGTATTGGTGTCCAACCCGAGGTAACGATCCGGCTCCGACCATTCGGCGGGCCGAGGCGCTGTGGACGCAAAACCGATCCACGCACTCGAAAAACCGCGAGGCGAACCGAGTGCGAAAAGCGCGGGATCGCTCGCGGCGAGTGAGTCGAGCAAACGTTCGTTGGCGCGGCGGTCCACCAACACTTTCACAACCGGCTCATGCGCGACAGATCGCGGCGTGGGCGGCGGTGCGGACAGCCACCAGACAAGCCCGACCTGCACGGCGAAGAGGAGCGCGACCACCACGGTCCAGCGGTGCCACGTCCAGTCCGCACGCGTGGGAATGGGAACGGTCATGGAGCCTTGTTACCGTTGAAAATACCGGGGCGCGTGGCAAGGAACGTTTCCTTGATCCCCGCGTCACGCGCAAGCTGGACCACACGCACGATCGCTTCGTAGGCCGCCGCCTTGTCCGCCTGCAACACGAGTGTGAGACCGGCGCGAGAACGTTTCACTTCAGCCGCGAGGCGGCCTTTCAATGTCTCCTCGTCGAGGAGTTGATTTTGATAATAGAGCTGGCCGCTGCGATCGAGCGCGACAACCACGGCGGGATGCTGTGCGCCAGGCAACGGCGCGGCGGCCGGCGGCAACTCCACGCGCACACCAGGCGTGTACACAAGCGACGAGGTGAGCAGCAGCAAGATGAGCGTGAGAAAAACCACGCACGCCAGCGCTGCCGCGTCCGGCAGACCACACAGAACTTTGGCGCGGCGCGGAAGTTTCATGACTTGGCGGGCGCGCTGAGTTCGCCGAGGAGGTTGAGCGCTTCGATGGAAGTTTTCTCCATATCGCGCGCGAGCGCGTTCACCTCGCCCACGAGATAGTTGTGCCCAGCATAAGCGGGGATGGCCACCGCGAGGCCGACGCCGGAGGCGATGAGCGCCTTCCAAACGCCGCCGGAGAGCATCGCCGCGTGCGCGTAAAGACCTTCCTTTTGGAGAACCTGAAAAATATCCACGAACCCGAGCACCGTGCCGAGCAGGCCAATCAACGGCGCGATTTGCGCGATGGTGGCGAGCAGGTTGAGTCGTTCCTCGAGCCGTGCCACTTCGAGCGCGCCGGCTTGTTCCATCGCCTCTTTGATTTCCGCGCGACTTTTCTCGCGGTTGAGCAGAGCGGTCTTCACCAAACGCGCCACCGGACCGGGCGCGGCGTCGCAGATGGAGATGGCCTCGACGACGTTCTTCTGGCGAAGCACGTTGCGCAGGCCGAAGAGGAACTCGGTGGTGTTGATCTGCGCGCGGTGGAAGTGCAGCAGGCGCTCCACGAAAATGGCGATGGCCGCAGCACTGGCCAGCAGCAACAGCCACACCAGCGGCCCGCCCTTGAATAATAATGTCGGCGTCATACTCCCGTTATACGGACGGGCAAGGCCGGTTCAAAGTTCAAAGTTCAAAACCGGAAGTCTTTTCCACGGCCGTGAATACTTTTCACTTCAAACGTTCCCGCGCGACCGGCATCCTCACCTTGTATGGAAAAACCTGACCAGCTTCGCGAACTCTTCCGGATGCAGAAAGCCCTCAACGCACGCATCGGCGTCAACACCGACGGCATGTCCGAGGAGGAGAAAACCAAATGGCTCCTCAACTACACCCGCGCGATGCAGCAGGAAATGGCCGAGCTGACCGACAGTGTGCCGTGGAAGTGGTGGGCCAAGTACCAGAAGTTCGACGAGCAGAACGCCCGCGTCGAAGTGGTGGATCTCTTTCACTTCCTCATCTCGATGGCGCAGGTGCTCGGCATGAGCGCCGACGACGTTTTCGCCGCGTACGTGAAAAAGAACGAGGTCAATTTCCAACGCCAAGAGTCCGGCTACACCACCAAAGACCACGCCGACTC
>SIAT01000053.1 GCA_009691645.1 Pedosphaera sp.
GCGGTGAAAGCCGCCGCGTTCTACATCATCGCACTCTGTCTGGTGGCGAGTGTGCTGGCCGGCATTCTGGCGATTTGGCATTTTGCGGAGCCGGACACGTTCTGGCGGATGCTCTCCACGTTTTTCGTGGTCGCGGCCGGCGCCGCCCCCTTTCTGCTGGTGAATGGCATCTTCGGCGAGGAACGAGAGGGTTGATCCGTCCATCAACGCGATGTCCGGCGCGAGGCGGATTTGAATAGCCCCTTGTGCCGGCGGCGTCCCAAATCAAAGAGAATCTATGAAGCTGTTTGCGTTCTTTTTCCTGACCATCGTCGGCGCCTTGCCGATCCTCGCCGCGCCCGCCCTGGCGCCGGCATCGGCGAAGGTTGATTTCAACCGCGACATCCGGCCCATCCTTTCCGAGAACTGTTTCGCCTGCCACGGGCCGGATGCCAAGCAGGTGAAGGGCGGTCTGCGTCTCGATCAGCGCGATTCCGTTCTCAAGCCGGCCAAGTCCGGCAAAACCGCCATCGTCCCCAAGCAGCCGGCCAAGAGCGAGCTGGTCCGACGCATTTTCACCACCGACACGGATGATCTGATGCCGCCGCCGGAGTCGCACAAGAAGCTCACCGCCGCGCAAAGGGATCTGTTCAAGCGCTGGATTGCCGAGGGCGCGGAATATCAGACGCACTGGGCTTACCTGCCGCCGGTGAAAACGGCCGTGCCTGCCGGCCAGAACGGCGTGGACCTTCTCGTGCGAGCGCGGCTCAAGGAGATCGGTCTGAAATCTTCACCCGAAGCCGATCGCCGCACGCTCGTCCGCCGGATTTATTTCGATTTGCTCGGCTTGCCGCCCAAGCCCGAGGAGGTGGAGGCCTTCGCGAGCGACACGTCGCCGGCCGCCTTCGCGAAACTCGTCGAGCGGCTCCTCGCCTCGCCGCATTACGGCGAGCGGATGGCCATCGGCTGGCTCGATGTGGTGCGTTTCGCCGACACTATCGGTTACCACTCCGACACGCCGCGCAACGTCCATCCCTACCGCGACTACGTCATTCGCGCGTTCAATGAGAACAAGCGCTTCGACCAGTTCACGCGCGAGCAGCTCGCTGGGGATTTGTTGCCAAACGCGACTTTGGAAACGCGCGTCGGCTCCGCTTTCAACCGCCTTCTCCTCACCACCGAGGAAGGCGGCGCGCAGGCGAAGGATTACGAGGCGCGCTACCTCACCGACCGCGTCCGCGCCGTCGGCGCCGTGTGGCTCGCGCAAACCATCGGCTGCGCGCAATGCCACGATCACAAGTTCGATCCCACGACCGCGCGCGACTTCTACTCGATGGGCGCGTTCTTCGCGGACATCAAGGAACCGATCGTCGGCCGGCGCGAGGATGGAATCATCGTGCCGAGCGAGAAAGACAACGTCGAACTCGCCCGCCTCGACGGCGAAACGGCGCGGTTGCAGAAAACATTCGACGCCCCGCAACCGCAGATCGCCGGCGCGTTCGCGAAGTGGCAGGAAAGCGCGCTCGCCGCCCTGCAAAACGAGGCGAACTGGAAACCGCTCGCGCCCGCCACAGTCGCCAGCACCGGCGGCGCGAAGCTCGCCATCCAACCCGATCGCTCCGTGCTCGCCAGCGGCAAAAGTTCCGACAAAGACACGTACACACTCGCGTTCACCAACGTGACCAGCGGCGTCACCGGCCTGCGTCTCGAGGCGTTGCCGGACCCGTCGTTGCCCGCGAGCGGCCCCGGACGCGCGCCGAATGGCAACTTCGTGCTCACCGAAATCGTCGCCACCGTGAAGCGTGCCGAACAAAAGGCCGAGCCGGTGAAATTCGCCGGTGCGCGCGCGACGTTTGAGCAGACGACTCCCGCCGATGGTAATCCTAGCAAGAAGTGGAGCGCCGCCTCGGCGATTGATGGCGACGTGAAGGGCGCGGCGTTCGGTTGGGCCGTGCTGCCCGAGGTCGGCAAGGCACAGCAATTGATTCTCGAACTCGCCGCGCCACTCACGCTCGCCGCTGGCGACACGCTCACCATTGAGTTGAAGCAAAACCACGGAAACAAAAGCCACACGCTCGGCCGGTTCCGTCTCGCCGCCACGGCGGATGCCGCCGCTGCCCGCACGATTACGCCGGCGGCGCCGCCGGCCGATCTCGCCGGCATCCTGAAAATCGCGCCCGAGAAGCGCACGGATGCGCAGCAGGAAAAACTCTCCGCACATCACAAGAATCTCGGGCCCGAGCTGGCGGCGTTGCGCCAGCAACTCGCTGCAGCGAAAAAGGCGAGAACGGATTTCGAGACGAAACTCCCGCGCTGCATCGTTTCCGAATCGCTGCCCGCGCCGCGCACCGTCCGGATTCTGGCGCGTGGCAATTGGATGGATGACAGCGGCGCAGTGATACAACCCGCGTTGCCGGGGCATCTCGCCGTCGGCGTGAAAATCGCCGACCGCCGCCTCAACCGGCTCGACCTCGCCGAATGGATCCTCGCGCGCGAGAACCCCCTCACCGCGCGCGTCTTCGTGAACCGTTTGTGGAAACAATTCTTCGGCACCGGCCTCTCGAAGGTGCTCGATGATCTCGGGGCGCAGGGTGAGCCGCCGCCGAACGCCGCGTTGCTCGACTGGCTCGCGTGCGAATTCCGCGACAGCGGCTGGGATGTGAAGCACCTCGTCCGCATAATCGTCACCAGCCAGACCTACCGGCAGACTTCCACCGCTTCACGCGAGCTGCTGGTGCGCGATCCCGACAATCGCGAGCACGCCCGCCAGAGCCGCTGGCGCCTCGACGCCGAGTTGGTGCGCGATAATGCGCTGACGATCTCCGGCCTGCTGGTGGCGACGATCGGCGGCCCGAGTGTGAAGCCGTACCAGCCCGACGGTTATTGGGAGAATCTGAACTTCCCCGTGCGCAGCTATCCTGCGAGCACGGGTGAGGATCAGCACCGCCGTGGTCTTTACACGTGGTGGCAGCGTTCCTTCGTGCATCCGAGCATGCTCGCCTTCGACGCCCCCACGCGCGAGGAATGCGCGGCCGACCGCGCCCGCTCGAACATTCCGCAACAGGCGCTCGTGCTGCTCAACGACCCGACGTACGTCGAGTCCGCCCGCGCCTTCGCTTCGCGCATCGTCAAGGAAGGCGGCGCCGACGCCAACGCGCGTCTCGCGTGGGCTTGGAAACAAGCGCTCGGCCGCGCGCCGCGAGCGGATGAATTGGTCCCCGTCCGCGCGCTGTTCGACAAGCACCTCGCGCAGTACAAGGCCGACACGAAGGCGGCCGAGGCGTTTTTGAAGGTCGGCATCGCGCCGCTCCCGCCCGCCACGGACCCTGCCGAACTCGCCGCGTGGACCAGCGTCGCGCGCATCCTGCTGAACCTGCACGAAACGATCACGCGTTCCTGAGCTTATGAATCTTCATTCCGAACTCCTCCAGTTCCGCCAGCAGCAGCAGACCCGCCGCCTCTTCCTCGGCCGCACGGCGCAGGGGATGGGCGCGTTCGCGCTCGCGTCGCTGCTGAATCCCGCGTTGCACGCCGCGCCGCAGAAACCGGCGGCGAAGGACAAATGGCCCGGTGTGGTGCGCCCGCTGCATTTCCCCGCCAAGACCAAACGAGTCATCTGGCTCTCGATGGCCGGCGGGCCGTCGCATCTCGAGACGTGGGATCACAAGCCGAAGCTCGCGGCGATGCACGGCCAGCCGATGCCCGAGTCGTTCACGAAGGGCAAGCAGATTGCGCAGTTGCAGGGCGCGAAGCTCAATTGCTTCGGGCCGCAGCTCGGCTTCAAAAAGTTCGGCAAGGGCGGCGCGGAGATCTGCGATCTGTTCGAGCAGATCGGCTCGGTGAGTGATGATATTTGTTTCGTGCGGTCGATGACGACGGAGGCGATCAACCACGATCCGGCGCACATGTTCATGAACACCGGCTCGCAAATCGCCGGCCGGCCCTCGATGGGTTCGTGGCTCACCTACGGCCTCGGCAACGAGGCGGAGGACTTGCCCGGCTTCGTCGTGCTGACGTCGCTGGGCAAGGGCGGCCAGAACCAGCCAATCGCCGCGCGCCAATGGTCGGCGGGCTTTTTGCCGAGCCGTTTTCAGGGCGTTCATCTGCGCGGCAAAGGTGATCCGGTGATGTACCTCGGCTCGCCTGAGGGCGTTTCGCGTGAGCAGCAGGGCGATGTCGTCGCCGCCGTCAATGCGCTCAACAAAAAACACGACGCACTCGTGGACGATCCCGAGATTGCCACGCGCATCGCGCAGTACGAGATGGCGTTCCAGATGCAGGCGAGCGTGCCGGAGTTGGTGGACGCGAGCAAAGAGCCGCAAAAGATTCTCGAGCTGTACGGCTGCAAACCGGGCGACGGTTCCTTCGCTTCGAACTGCCTGCTCGCGCGCCGGCTCGTCGAGCGCGGCGTGCGGTTCATCCAGCTTTATCACAAGGATTGGGACCATCACGGTGGCGTGAAGGACGGCGTGACGCTGAAGGCCGCGGAGATCGACCGCGCGTGCATGGCGCTCATCACCGACCTCAAGCAGCGCGACATGCTCAAGGACACTCTCATTGTTTGGGCCGGCGAGTTCGGTCGCACGCCGATGAGTCAGGGTGGCAGTGGCCGCGATCATCACAACGCCGGCTTCAGCATCTGGCTCGCAGGCGGTGGGATTAAAGGCGGCATCAGCTATGGCGCGACCGACGAGTTGGGCTATTCCGCCGTCGAGAATCCGACCAACGTCCACGACTTGCATGCCACGATGCTGCAGTTACTGGGCATCGACCACACGCGCCTCTCGGTGAAGTTTCAGGGGCTCGACGCGCGGCTCACTGGTGTCGAAGGCGCGAAAGTGCTCAAGTCGATCCTGGCGTGAATTCTTCTTCCGCGCGAAAAGTCGCGTTGCTCGTGGCGATGCTTTTCGCCTGTGCCAGCGGCGTTCGCGCCGAGAAACCGCTCTTCCCAAAAATCGTCGGAGACGGATGGCCGATCGCTGGCAATCCCGATCTCGGCGGGTTCACGGACGCGAAACAGGAAGTGACTGGCTTCGCGCTCTGGCCCGCCGCCGATGACTCGTGGCAACTCTGGGCGACGATCCGCAAGACGCGCATCGGCGGTCAGGGAAATCTTCTACACCGCTGGGAAGGCGCGGCGTTGACTGCACGCGATTGGAAGCCACTCGGCGTTTCGTTGCTGGCCGAACCGCGTCTCGGCGAATTACCCGGCGGATTGCAGTCGCCGTTCGTCGTGCGCGCTGGCGCACGGTTCGTGTTGTTCTACGGCGATGGCCGGCACATCGGCAGCGCGACCAGTGATGATGGGAAAGCGTTCACCCGGCGGCTGCTCGCCGGGCCGCGCAGCGGTTTGTTCGATGAAGGTCCGAAGGGCAACGCGCGCGACCCGATGCTGCTGCGCATCGGCGGCAGGTGGCATTGCTACTACACCGCGCATCCGACGCGGCGCGGCACGGTCTTTTGCCGAACGTCGGAAGATCTGCTCGCGTGGGGCGAATCGCGCGTGGTGGCGACTGGCGGACAGGCTGGCGCGGGTCCGAACGCGGCCGAGTGTCCCTTCGTGGTTGAGCCACAGCCGGGGCAGTTCTACCTGTTCCGCACGCAGCGTTACGGCGCAGATGCGCAGACGAGCGTGTATCATTCACGCGATCCGCTCGACTTCGGCATCAACGACGACCCTGGCCATTTCCTCGGCACGTTGCCGCTGGCCGCGCCGGAGTTGGTCCAGCACAAAGGCCAGTGGTTCATCGCGAGTCTGTCGCCGACATTGAAAGGCATCCGCATCGCGCGGATGGAATGGGCGGCGAAGGAGTGACGCGCGCCGCCCGTGAAGTTGAGGCTTGCGAGCGGGTGCGCCTGCCAATTACCATGCTACCGATAATCGCCTTTAACCTTTTCACACCCCTATGAAAGCTCATTGGTTCCACTTCACATCGCTCGCACTGCTCCTGCTGGCCGGTTGCCAGAAGCAGACCGAGGCGCTGCCGACCGTGTTGTCCAAGCCGGCCCACAAAGGGGCGATCGGCATTTCGCTGCTCACGTTGCAGAACCCGTTCTTCAAGGTCATCGGCGACACCATCGCCACCGAGGCTGCGAAGCACGGTTACGACACCGTGATTATCAGCGCCGACAACGATCCCGCGCGCCAGGCCAATCACGTGAAGGATTTCATCGTGAAGAAGTGCGTCGCCATCGTGCTCAGCCCGTGCGAATCGCGTTCCATCGTGCCGGTGATTCAGGAGGCCAACGCCGCCGGCATCCCCGTGCTCACGGTGGACATTCCCTGCAACGAGCCGGGTGTGAAATTGCTCACCCAGGTTGCCACGGACAACTTCGGTGGCGGCAAGGAAGCCGGTCACGCGATGATCGAGGCGCTCGGCGCGATGGGTGGCAAGGTGGCGATTCTGCATTTCAAACAAGCCGAGTCGTGCCGTCTGCGTGTGAAAGGTTTTCGTGAGGTCATCGATGCGCACAACGCCAACGCCGCCGCGAAGATCAATCTCGTGATGGAACTCGACGGCGGCGGCGCGAAGGATGTCGGCTACAAAGCCGCCGAAGACGCGTTGCAAGCGCACCCCGATCTGCGCGGCGTCTTCGCGATCAACGACCCTTCCGCGCTCGGCGCGCGCGCCGCGCTGGAGAAAGCGAACAAGGCGGCGCAAGTCGTCATCGTCGGCTTCGACGGCCAGCCCGAGGGCAAGCAAGCCATCAAGGAGGGGAAGATTTACGCCGACCCGATCCAGTTCCCCGACAAGATGGGCGTCGAGATTGTCCGCGCCATCGTGAAGCATTCCAAAGGCGAGGATGTGCCGAAGGAACTGCTCATCCCGACGAGCCTGTATCGCAAGGCCGACGCGCAGAAGGATGCGTCGCTCAAGTAACATGGACGCGCAAAACTTCCTCCACGAACTGGTCGGCTCGATGTCGCAGGGCGCGACGGGCAACCCGACCGTCGCGATGGTCGAGGCGGCTTTCCGCCATCACGATCTGCACTGGCGTTACGTGAACATGGAGGTTCCACCCCCTGCCCTCGCCGACGCCGTGCGCGGCGCGCGCGCGCTGGGCTTCCGCGGTTTCAACCTTTCCATGCCGCACAAGGTCGCGGTCATCCCGCACCTCGATGGCCTCGGTGAATCCGCCGCGCTCATCGGCGCGGTGAATTGCGTCGTCCGCCGCGGCGAGAAGCTCATCGGCGAGAACACGGATGGCAAGGGCTTCCTCAAATCGCTTCAAGAAGTCTGCAATCCGCGCGGGAAGAACGTCGTGATGTTCGGTGCCGGCGGCGCGGCGCGCGCCGTGGCGGTCGAGGTCGGCCTCGTCGGCGCGAAGCACGTCACCGTCGTCAACCGCAGCGAAGCGCGCGGGCGCGAGTTGGTGGACACGCTCCGCAAAGCGAAGCTCGATGCGGGGTTTCTCCCGTGGCACGGCGACTACGCGATCCCCGCCGGCACGGACATCGTCATCAACGCCACCTCCATCGGCCTCTACGATGCGGCGGCGCGGCTCGGACTGGACCTGACTTCCCTCACGCCGGACATGGTCGTGGCCGACGTGGTGTTCAATCCCTCGCAGACACGTCTGTTGCGTGACGCCGCCGCGCGGGGTTGTCGCACGATTGACGGCCTCGGCATGCTCGTGAATCAAGGGGTCATCGGCGTGCGGTATTGGACCGGTGTGGATCCCGATCCCGCTGCGATGCGCCGCGCATTGGAAGAGGTCATGTGATTTTAGCCCGACGAAAACACTTATGAAACAGATTCCTGCATTCCTCGCCGCTGCGTTCCTTTTGGCGTTCTCTGCCTGTGCCGGTCCCGGTGAGAAGACCCGCACTGCGCACTCGCAGCCGTGCTGGATTCTCGCCACGCCGCAAGTCGATCTCGCGCTCACGCAACTCGGCGGGCACATGGCGCCGGTCACGTTCTTCCGTGATTCCGCCCAGCCGGTGCAGCCTTATCACATCAGCCCGTGGCAGGGTGAGAAGCTCGATTATCCGGTGCCCGTGCTCGTGCCGTTGCGCGGCGATTTCTTCTGCGTTCCATTTGGTGGCAACAGCGAGGCGGTCAACGGCGAGAAACATCCGCCGCACGGCGAGACCGCCGGCTCGCTTTGGAAACACGTCGCCACGAAAAAGACCGGCGACGTGACCACGCTCACCGTCGCGCTGGAGACGAAAGTTCGCGCCGGCAAGGTGACGAAGGAGCTTTCGCTCGTGGACGGGCAGAACGTCATTTACTCGCGCCATGTGATCGAAGGCTTCGCCGGCAAGACGCCGCTCGGCCACCACGCCACGCTCGCGATGCCGGAGAAGGACGGCGCGTTCCGCATCGCGACAAGCCCGTTCAAGTTCGGCATGGTCGCGCCCGGCCTCTTCAGCGATCCGAAGCAGGCCGAGTATCAGGCGCTGCACATCGGCGCGCGCTTCACCGACTTGCACAAAGTGCCCGTCGCGTGGAAAGGCCAGCCCGATGCTGATCTCGCTTCGCTGCCCGCGCGCAAAGGCCACGCCGATCTGTTCATGCTTTTCAACGAACCCGTCGGACCCGCGTGGGTCACGGCCACGCGCGGTGACGAGGGTTGGGTGTGGTTCGCGCTCAAAGATCCCGCGGTGCTCAACGGCACGCTCTTCTGGCTGGAGAACCACGGGCGTCACGGCCTGCCGTGGTTTGGTCGCAACAACTGCGTCGGCATCGAGGACATCACCGGCCACTGGGCCGACGGCCTCGCCGCGTCCATCGCGCCGAACGTGCTGACCAAGGAAGGGATCCCCACGGCCATCGAGTTGAGCGCCACGCGCCCGACGGCGGTGAACTACATCCAAGGCGTCGTGCGCGTTCCCGCCGGTTTCGTCGAGGTGAAGACGATCGAGTTCGCGCCCGGCCAGGTGACGTTCCTCTCCACCACCGGACAACGCGTCACTGCGCCCGTGCGACATGAGTTTCTGAAGGCGGGCAAGTTGTAGGATGAGGCCTTCGTCTCGCGCCGCCTCCCGTTTCCTTGCTGACTACGCCATGCTTTGCGTGCTGGCGTTGCTTTGCGCGTTCTTCAGCTTCGCGACCTACACGGAGCAACATCCCACCGGCGAAGCCGCTGCCACTCAACTCGCGGCCGACATCACGAAGCAGTTCGGCAAATCACCGCGCGTTCTCATCGCCGTGCGTGACCACCCCGAGGACGTTCTATTTGCGGCGAAGATCGAAGCGGAGTTGAAAGCGTCGGGCACCGCAGTCGTGGCCGTGGTCAAAGGCGAACCGAAGGAGGCGCGCGCGGTGCTGCAGAGCATGGCAGCCAATGGAACCAATCTCGACGCCATCGCCTGCAATCAAGCGACCGCTTCGTGGCTCGTCTTCGCCGATCTCACCACGGATTTTCCCGCGCTCGGTTCGCCGCGAGTCATGCAGGCGCAGACGTATCGTTGGCCGAACTTCCTCAAGCGCGACAACCTTCTCAACATCGCCAATCAGATCGCGGTCATCGCCATCGTCGCGATCGGCATGACGATGGTGATCATCGCGGGCGGCATTGACCTCTCGGTCGGCAGCCTCATCGCGCTGGCCGCCGTGCTGGCCGCGCTGTTCATCCGCGACTTCGCCGGGGCGCAACAAGCCACCGCGCCCGGCATGGTGCTGGCCTGTGCCGCCGCCATTCTCATCACAGGCCTGGCCGGCGCGGCGAACGGGGCGATGGTCGCTGTCTTCCATCTCCCGCCCTTCATCGTCACGCTCGCGATGATGCTCGGCGCCAGCGGCGCGGCGTATCTGTTGACGCATGGACAATCGGTCTATCAAGTGCCGGATTCGTTCGTCCGCCTCGGGCGCGGCGAGGATCTGTTGAACCTGCCCAACGCCGTCGTGTTGATGATACTGCTCTATCTCGCCGCGCATCTCGTCATGACGCGCACCGTTCTCGGCCGTCACATCTACGCCGTCGGCGGGAATCGGCTCGCGGCGCAATACTCGGGCGTGCCGATCCGGCGCGTGGTGATGGCGACCTATGTGGCGAGCGGACTGCTCGCCGGGTTGGGCGGCGTGGTGATGGCGTCGCAGCTGAAGAGCGGCGCGCCAACCTACGGCGGCATGTACGAGTTGTACGTCATCGCGGCGGTGGTGGTGGGCGGCGCAAGTCTCAATGGCGGCTCCGGGCGGATGCTCGGCACGCTCATCGGCGCGTTCACCATCGCGGTCATCCAAAACGGGTTGAACCTGATGAACGTCGAGAGCTACACGCAGAAGGTAGTCCTCGGCCTCGTCATACTCGGCGCGGTGCTGCTGGATCACCTGCGCCGGCGCTGACCGCACTGGCCGTTCTTCAACTGATGATGTCGGTGGCGTGGTGGCTTCTGTGCTGCAAAGTGAGGAATCAAAAACCGGC
>SIAT01000054.1 GCA_009691645.1 Pedosphaera sp.
AGCCTCAAGCCGACCTTGGAGAAGATGCTGCACGGTTACCTCAAGCACCGGCAGCCGGGCGAAGGTTTCCAGACCTTCACGAACCGCCACGACCTCGGCAAACTGCAGGAGATTTTCAGCAACGAGGAATAAGTCGCGTCACGGCGGCGGAGTGCCAGGAGCGCCCTGCGCATCGATCTTGGCGTAGTAGGCGTCCACCTTCGCGGACACGTCGCGATAGCCAATCTCCAGTTCGTAGATGTACTTGAACTGCTCGATGGCTTCCTCTTCCTTGTTCGTTTTCTCCAACTCGCAGCCGAGGAAGTAGTGCAGGTCCTTCTTTTCCTCGTCAAAAACCAGCTTCTCGCGAATCGCGTTGCGGAAAGTGCGGATGGCGATGTCATGCATCCCGCGATGGGCGAAACATTGACCAAGAAAATACATCGCGGTGAGGCGCGTGCCGGGATTGGTCTGCGCGCGCTGGAATTCGTGGATAGCCTCGGCGAACTGGCCCGCCTTGAAATAGAGCTGGCCCAGCTCATGGCGGATGGTCATATCGGTCGGATACTTCTCCATGCGACGTTTGCAATCATCCAATATGAACGTAGCGCGCTCGGCATTGAGGCGTTCCATTTCGGCGGCGCGATCGGGAGAAGCGGAGTCGAGCGATGAGATCGCGTGGTTGAGTTTGGCGATCTGCGTGTCGTAGATGGCCCGATCGATGTGGGCGTCGGCGATGCCTTTCTCCAGGGCGTAACGGTAATACTCCAAGGCGCGGTCGAACTCTTTTTTCTGCACATAGAGCCGCGCGATTTCGATGGCGTGCCGCAGGTTGTCCGGTTCCTCGGTGAGCTTGGTGTAGGATTTGTCGATCATCATGTCGAGCGTATCGACGGGCTTGTGATGAAGACTCTCCTGCTCGAGGGCGACCGTCTCCGCCTCATTCCGCAGCACGGTACGATAGGCGCCTTCCTCCTGAGCCATCTCGTTGTAACCGCCCACCTGCATCGTGATGCGCGCGGAAATATTCTTCAGCTCTTCGTAAAGCTTCTGGTCGTCGGGATAAATGCGGCACAGTTGTTTGAGCATCGCCTCCGCCTGATGCGCCTCATTCACCTTCTCCAGCAGAGCGGCGATCTGCAGGCAGATTTTCTTGTCGTCGGGATGCGCCTTGCGCATCGCCTCAAGCGAGGCGATGGCCGTGCGCGGCATATTCAACGCCATCGCCGCGTCGGCCAAGAGACGGTGGCCGAGGTGAGTGCTGGGGTCGTGCTCGAGAATTTCCTCGGCGATACGCAACGCCTCGACAGGATTATTGCGCAGCGCCAGTTGTCCGCGCGCAATCAACTGGGTGTTGCCCGCCACGCCGAGGGCTTTCTTGAAGAGCCCCGCAGACTGGCCTTTCTTGATCTGCGCCGCGTGCAGGGCCATGCGCGCGTCGAAGAACCCCGGCTCCTGACGCAAGAGCTCCTTCAGGATTTCGATGGCGTAGTCCCAGTTGGCTTTCTCGAGCGCGGCACTGCCTTTGCGGAACTGCCCACACGCCGTGGGAGATACCTCCGAGATGGTCTTCTCAGCCATTTCTGGAGCGTAGTGGTGAGAACCTCAAAATGCCATCCGCAAAACGGAATGTCCCTTCGGCCCGAAATTCCACTTGCACAGGCGGGGCAAAGTGAGCCAATAATTCAAGCCTGCTGCGCACGTGGCGGAATTGGCAGACGCGCTACCTTGAGGTGGTAGTGAGGTAACTCGTACAGGTTCAAGTCCTGTCGTGCGCACCAAACCTTCCTTTTCGAGTCTTCCCGAAAATTTATTCCGTCCCGTCCCTTTCGCTTTCCCGTGTCCTACGGGATATTGCACCAACCCAAACAGGAGGAGTACATATGGCCCCCGAACAAATCGACATCCTCGTAGTGGAAGACAACCCCGGTCACGCTCTGCTGACTCACGCTGCTCTGGCAGATCTCGCCCCAGCGGTGCGTTACGCACGAGCGCGTGATGGTGAAGAAGCTCTGAACTTTCTCTTCGCCAAAGGCAACTACAGTCACCGGTCCAACGCCGCCCCGCGGCCACTGGTATTGCTCGGCCTCAACCTGCCACTGATGAGCGGTCGGTCCGTCCTGCGCCCGATTAAAGGCAACTCCCTTACACACGATATCCCCGTGGTGATGTTCACCGCCTCGGCCGACGAGACGGACGTGGCGATGTGCCGGTTGATGGGTGCCGCCGATTACGTGAACAAGTCCGCACAGGTCGGCGAGCACATTGATTCTATCCGAAGAATCTGCCAACAATGGCTCGCGCCCGATGCGAACGGCCAGATGTCCCTGGCAGCCTGAATCGCTGCGCGAAGTATCGCTCAAGCTCGCGTGCCGGCGAAACGCTCGACGTACTTGCCGAGGATGTCCGCTTCCAGATTCACCGTGTCGCCCACCGCACGCTCACGCAGGGCGGTCGACTCGAGCGTGTGCGGGATGATCCAGATGCGGAACTTCCCCGACTCCACCACCGCGACCGTCAGGCTGATTCCATCCACCGCCACAGAGCCTTTGAAGATGATATAACGCATCACCTCCGCCGACGCGGCAATCTCCAGCAGATGGTCTTTTCCCTGGCGTTCCCAACGCACAATCTTCCCGCGGCCGTCGATGTGCCCGGTGACAAAATGGCCGCCCATCCGCCCGCCCGCTTCCAATGATCGCTCCAGATTCACCAGCGAACCGGCCCGTACCGATTGCAGATTCGTCCGTTCCCACGTCTCCTTCAACAAGTCGAAGTGCACCAATTTCGCACGACCTTTTGGCGTGAGCTTCACCACCGTGAGGCAGCAACCGTTCACCGCCAGACTATCGCCGACGCGCAATCCGCGCGCACAAACCTTCGCGCGCACCGACAAGCGAATCGCCCGTGACATCGGCCGCGCCGACTCCACCACTCCCGTCTCTTCGATAATCCCTGTGAACATCGAGCCCTATCAAGCCGCGCCGACGCGCGCCGTCAACAGCAAATCCGGACCGAGACGCCGCCACCCCACCTCGCGCAACTGGATTATCTCCGTCAAACGGCGCGCGCCAGCACCCGCCACCGCACGTTTGGAATCGCGCCCACCGAGAATTTTTGGCGCGTAAAAGAAGGCGGCGCGCTGCGCCAAACCATCGAGCAAAAAGGACGCATTCACTTCCCCACCGCCCTCCACCAAAAGAGTGGTGACATTCTCTGCTCCCAACTTTTTCAGAAGCCAACGCAAATCCGGACGGCCATTCCGAGCCGGTGCGATCAACACATCCACGCGCTTCGCCAGAACCGCGACACGGCGTTTCGGCGCGCTCTTTGTGACAACAATCGTCGTCATCGGCGCGAACTCATCGTTGATGATTTGCGCGCCGAGCGGCGTCCGAGCCAGTGAATCGAGAATGATCCGACGCTTTCCCCCGGTCCTTTTTCCTAAGCCTCTGCGGATTGTCAAAGCCGGATCATCCAGTAGCACCGTGTTCACGCCCACAAGAATGGCATCCGCGCTCTCCCGCAGCTTCATCGCGTGCGCGCGGCTTTGCATGCCGGTAATCCATTTCGACTCGCCGCTCGCCGTGGCGATTTTTCCATCCAACGTCATCGCCGCCTTCACCGTGACGAACGGCGTGCGGTGAACAATCCAGTGATTAAAAACTTCGTTGAACTGCGCCGCTTCCCCAGCCAACACGCCGTGGATCAGCTCAATGCCCGCGCGGCGAAGAAGACGAAAGCCGCGTCCAGCGTGTTTTGGATTCGGATCGGTCGCCGCGACAACGACGCGCTTGATTCCAGCAGCGATGATCGCCTCGGTGCATGGCGGCGTGCGGCCGTGGGTACAGCACGGTTCAAGCGTCACGTAAAGTACCGTCCCCTTCGGGCTGTGGCCTTTTTTCGCAGCGTCTTGCAGCGCCTCTATCTCGGCGTGCGCTGCGCCGGCTTTGCGATGCCAGCCCTGGCCGATAATTCGCCCGCGCTTCACCAGCACCGCGCCGACCATCGGGTTCGGCGAAGTGCGCCCGCGCGCGCGCCGCGCCAATCGCAAAGCCACGCGCATGAAATCTGTGTCCATGTCGGCGGCCTTTGACATCGCGATTATTCTGAGAAGATCGCCTCGGCGAATTGCTTCGCGTCGAACGGTTGGAGATCGTCGGGCTTCTCGCCGAGACCGATGAACTTCACCGGCAAGCCCAATTCTTTTTGAATGGCGATCACCATCCCACCTTTGCTGGTGCCATCGAGCTTGGTGACGACGAGGCCGGTGAGCGGCACGGCCTTGTGGAACTCGCGGGCTTGCGTGAGCGCGTTCATCCCCGTCGTGGCGTCGAGCACGAGTAACACTTCGTGCGGCGCGCCGGCGAGTTGCTTGCCCATCACGCGGTGCACCTTCTGTAATTCCTGCATCAGATTGTGTTTCGTATGCAGGCGGCCGGCGGTGTCCACGAGAAGGAAGTGCGTGCCGCGCGCGGTGGCAGCAGTGATGGCGTCGTGCGCCACAGCGGCAGGATCGGCTCCGGGCGCGCCGGCGATAACGTGGACGTTGAGGCGTCCGCCCCAAACCTTGAGTTGCTCGACGGCGGCGGCGCGAAAGGTGTCGCACGCAGCGAGCAGTGTCGTTTCACCGCGCGATTGGATGAGATGCGCGAGTTTGGCGGAGGTGGTCGTTTTGCCAGTTCCGTTGACTCCGATGATGGAGATAACGGTCAACCCCTTCTCCGCACGACGCAGTTCGGTGTGGTTCGCGCCGAGACTCTTCTCGACCTCCGCGCGGGCGATGGCGAAGACGTCGAGACCCGTTCCACCTTGTGTTTCGTACGCCTTCTTCACCGCATCCACGATTTGCGTGGTCATCACCATCCCGAGATCGGCAGCGATGAGCGCACGTTCCAGTTCCTCGAGCGTCGTGCCAGTGAGCTTGGGCGAGCCGCTGACGATGCGTTTGATTTCGTGGACGAGCCGGTCGTGGGTCTTGAAAAGGCCGTCCTTGAACTTTTGGAAGAGACCCATATCAGCCGGCCCGACGCGCGGCGACGCGGGCCTTGAGCTTCTCGATAAAGTGGTAGGGAAGCTTGGTCGTGCCGATGAGCGGCTGGCCTTTGTTCATCCCGTGGCAATCGGAGCCGCCGGTGACAAGCAACCGATGCTCGTCGGCGATGAGCAGGTAATGCTCGAGCATCGGCGTGGAATGCCTGGTATAGAAACACTCGATCCCGTCCATCCCCGAGGCGACGAGGGCGGGAATGACGTGGTCGGCGCGGTAAAGACCGGGATGCGCGAGCACCGCCAACCCGCCTGCTTGATGGATCAACTTGATCGCCTCGGCTGCGGTGATTCTGTATTTGGGCATCCACGCGGGCTTGCCCTTCTTGAGGAAACGGTCGAATGCCTCGCCGAGACTGGAGCAGACGCCTATCTTCACCAGCGCGCGACCGATGTGCGGCCGACCGGGTGCACGGCAATTGGCGATGTCGAAGACGAGCTGCACGTCGAGTTTCACCCCCAGCGCGTTGATGCGGGCGACCATCTCGCGGATGCGATTGACGCGGACCTCCTGAAATTTCGCCAGCGCAACACGCAGCTTTTCATCCGCCAGGTCGAGGAAGTAGCCGAGCATGTGCAACTCCTGCCCCTCGTGCTCGCAGGTCAATTCACTGCCGGGAACGAACTCGATGCCGTGCGTCGCGCAGGCGGCGGCCATCCTCGGACAGCCCTCCATCGTGTCGTGGTCGGTCAACGCCACGGCGGCAAAGCCGAGCCGGAGCGCGTGCCCCACCAGCTCCTCGGGCGTGTAGGTGCCGTCGGAGAAATTCGTGTGGAGATGGAGGTCAGCAAACATTTCAGCCACGCGCGGGGCGCTTCAATTCACCTCGCACCTTGTCGAGGATGCCGTTGACGAACCGCCCGCTCTCGTCAGTGGAAAATTTCTTCGCGATGTCCACCGCCTCGTTAATGCTCACCACCGGCGGGATGTCCTCGCGGTGAAGCATCTCGTACACCGCGAGGCGGAGGATGTTGCGGTCCACAACCGCCATCCGGTGCAGATCCCAGTTCTTGGCTTGGATCGCGACGATCTCGTCGATCTCTTTGCGATTGGCGAGTGTGCCGTGGATGAGCGGATCGGCGAAGAGCCGCGTGGCGGCCTCGTCGGTGGTCATCGGCGGGAACTGCGGCTCTTCGCCCCACTTCGCGTCACCCTTCTCATCGGCGATGACGATGGCGCGCTGCGAAGTCCAAAAATGATCAAGCGCCGCCGCGAGGTCTTCGGGCGGATTCAGATCGTGCTGAAACAAAAACTGGATGACACGTTCACGCGCTTCGCGTCGCATTCCCATAAAATGAAATGTGGTTCAATACTTCGGCACGCGATGATCAATCTCATCCGCCCACGCGGCGATGCCGCCCTTCACGCTTTTAGCATACTTGAAGCCCTGTTCCTTCAGAAACTTCACCGCCTTGAGCGAACGCATGCCGCTCTTGCAGTGCACGTAGAGATGCTGGTTCGGATCCAACTCGGTGAAGCGCTGCGGCAACGAACCCAGCGGAATGATCGGCACGCCGGCGACATGGGCGATCTGGCACTCGTCCGGCTCGCGTACGTCGATGACCTTGATGCCAAGCTTCGGATTGTCGAGCGCCTTCTTCATTTCCTGCACCGTCACCTCGTCAGGATTCTGCGTCGGCGTGGCCGGTTCGGGCGTGATGCCGCAGAACTGCTCGTAGTCAATCAGCTTGGTGATCGTCGGCGTGTCGCCGCAAACGGGACACTGCGGATCGCGGCGGAGCTTCAACTCGCGGAACTTCATGTCGAGCGCATTGAAAAGCATCAAGCGGCCGACGAGCGAGGTGCCTTTGCCCAAGGCAAGCTTCAGTATCTCTGTGGTCTGGATGCAGCCGATGATGCCCGGCAACACGCCCAGCACGCCACCCTCGGCGCAGCTCGGCACCATCCCCGGCGGCGGCGGCTCCGGATAAAGGCAGCGGTAACACGGCCCGCCCAAGTGCGGGGCAAACACGCTGGCCTGCCCGTCGAAGCGGAAGATGGAACCGTACACGTTCGGCTTCTTGAGCAGCACGCAGGCGTCGTTGGTCAGATAACGCGTTGGGAAATTATCCGTGCCATCCACCACGATGTCGTACTTGGCGATGATCTCGAGAGCGTTCTCGCTGGAGAGGCGGATGTTGTGGATCACCACCTCCACGCCGGGATTGAGATTGGCGATGGTTTCCTTGGCTGATTCAGCTTTGAGCCGGCCGACATCCGGCGTGCCGTGCAGAAGTTGGCGCTGGAGATTCGAGAAATCCACCGTGTCGAAGTCCACGATGCCGATGCGGCCCACGCCCGCCGCGGCGAGATACATCGCGATCGGCGAACCCAGCCCGCCCGCGCCGATGCAGAGCACGCTAGCGGCTTTGATGCGTTTCTGGCCGGCCAATCCGACCTCGGGCAGAATCAGGTGCCGCGAGTAACGGCGGATTTCATCGTTGTTCAATTCCATAATCCAAATAAAACTCCAGCCAGAGTAGTTCAGCCGCGAGTCCGAAAGCAAGCTGCGCACATAACATGAAGACATCGCCCAAGCCCGCCGTTCAAATCCTGCGTCGCGCCACACCGCTCCGGCCGCGACTCGCCCTCGTGCTCGGCAGCGGTTTCAACGCCGTGCTCGATCGTGTCGAGATCGCCGCGTGCCTCCCTTATTCCAAACTCCCGGGATTTCCTTCGACGCGTGTGACCGGCCACGACGGCCGCGCCATCCTGGGCAAACTTGCCGGTGTGCCGGTGCTCATCCTCAGCGGCCGAGCGCATTACTACGAAGGCCACGAACTCGCGCGCGTCACCTTCCCCATCCGTGTCCTCGCCGAGTACGGCATCGAATCACTGCTGCTCACGAACGCTGCTGGAGGTATCAATCGGAAGTTCCATCCCGGCGATTTCATACGACTGACCGACCACATCAATTTCATGGGAGCGAACCCACTACGCGGACCGATAGTCGAGGGTCGCAGCCATTTTGTGGACCTCACGCAGGTTTATGATCCGGCCCTCGCCACGTTCCTGCAGCGTGCGGCCAAAAGCGCCGGAGCCAAACTTCACGCGGGCGTTTATCTTGCCGTGAGCGGCCCGAGCTACGAAACTCCGGCGGAAATCCGCGCCTTCGCGAGGCTAGGCGCAGATGCGGTCGGAATGAGTACCGTGCCCGAAGCCATCGTCGCGCGGCAATGCGGCCTGCGCGTGGCCGGCCTCTCGTGCATCACCAACGCCGCCGCCGGCCAATCCCCGCACGCTCTTTCCCATGCCGAGGTGCTCGCCATGAGCCGCGCTAGCGGCCAGCGTGCTATGCAATTGCTGGAAAACTTCGCCACACTTTATGCCAAAACAGAAACGGATTGATGCCCGCGCACTGGTCGCCGCCGCCCTCACTGCGCAACGCCGGGCCGTCGCGCCCTATTCGCGGTTCAAAGTGGGCGCAGCGTTGTTGGCAGCTTCCGGCGAAATCATCACGGGCGCGAACGTGGAGAGTGCCAGCTACGGTCTCTCCTGCTGCGCGGAACGTGTGGCGCTCTTCAAAGCGCTGACGGATGGCACGCACGCCTTCCGCGCCGCGGCGGTCGTCTCGCCGGGTGGCGTGACGCCTTGTGGCGCCTGCCGCCAACTCCTCGTCGAGTACGCGCGCGACGCCATCCTTTTTATCGCCGACAGCGGCAAGCCGGGCGTCATCCGCCGTTTTCGCGTGCGCGATTTGTTGCCATCCGCGTTCGTTGATCTTCCCGCTGCCCGTTCATAAATGGGAATAACAGTCGATTGACTTAATAAGTGACCCTGATTTACTTGCGCCCCTATGCAAGTCGAGAGTCTGAAAGTTTTCTGTGATCTAGCCGAAACCGAGAGTTTCACCAAGGCCGCCCAGATCAACGACGTGACACAATCGGCCGTCAGCCAGCAGATCAGCTCGCTGGAGAAGCAGTTCAAAGCGCTGCTGATCGAGCGGAGCAAGAAGAAATTCCGCCTCACACGCGAGGGTCAGGTTCTGTACGATTACAGCAAGCAGATCGTCCAGACCTACGATTCGCTCCGCCACAAAATCCAAGAGATCAAGGACATCGTTTCCGGCAGTATTCGCGTCACCACCATCTACTCCATCGGCCTGCACGATCTGCCGCCTTACATCAAGAAATTCCTGAAGGCGCATCCGACCGTGAACATCTCGGTCGAGTACCGCCGCGCCAGCCAAGTGTACGAGGACGTGCTCGGGAATATCACCGACATCGGCCTCGTCGCTTACCCGAACAAAGATCAACGGCTCGAGATTACACCGCTCCCAAAGGATCTCCTCGTGCTCATCTGCCATCCCAGCCACCCTTTTGCAAAGCTCAAGACGGTGAAGCTCGCCGAGCTTCACAACCAGAAGTTCATCGGTTTCGAGCCGGACATCCCCACGCGCAAGGCCATCGACAAGATTCTCAAGGACCGCGAAGTCACCGTGAATCACGTCATGGAGTTCGACAACATCGAGACCGTGAAGCGTGCGGTAGAGATTGACGCTGGCATCTCCATGGTGCCGCAGGGCACCGTGGTGCAAGAAGTCGCCAAGCACACCCTCGCCCAAGTGGAAATCGACGACGCGGATTTCTTCCGCCCGCTCGCCGCTGTCTATAAGAAGAACAAGGTGCTTTCGCCGGCCATGAAGCGGTTCCTCGAACTGCTCAAGGAGTGAACGGCACGCCGACTCGATTCGAGCCGGACGTTACCTCAGATTCTCGGGATTCAGCGCCTTGAGATCGTTCGGCAGGAAGAGGCCGTCCTTGCGGATCAACTCGTCGTCGAACCACACTTCGCCCCCGCCCCATTCCTTGCGCTGGATCAGCACCATGTCCCAGTGCACCGCCGAGCGATTGCCGTTGTCGGCCACTTCATAAGCCTGCCCCGGCGTGAAGTGCAGCGAGCCGGCGATCTTCTCATCGAACAGGATGTCGCACATCGGCGAGAGAATGTGAGGATTGAATCCGAGACTGAACTCGCCGATGTAGCGCGCGCCCGCGTCCGTGTCCAAAATCTCGTTAAGCTTCTTCGTGTTGTTCGCCGTGGCCTTCACGATCTTGCCGTGCTCGAATTCCAGCCGCACGTTCTCGAACTTGGTGCCCGC
>SIAT01000055.1 GCA_009691645.1 Pedosphaera sp.
TCGCGCAATCGAATTTTCCCTGATTTTAGCATCAGGGAAACCCTGATGCGTCTTTCAAATGGCCCAGAGGATTCGTGAGGTCAGGAAGGCTCTTGGCGGCTCTCCACTCTCTGCACCGGTTTAGCTCAGTGAAACCGTCCGTGCCCTCTGTGGTTAAAAGGGGGAAGATCGTGCCCTCGCCGTGACGTGTCTGCGAGCCTTGCAGACACCTGCTGGGGATGACGAGGAATCCAAAAACCTTTGGATGTGTTAAATCCCGAATAAAAAGGGCATTTCAAGCCCTGTTTTCCTGTTGTGAAGCGGTTGGGAACAGGGTTCAGAGACGTTTTACGGCTGGTTGGGAGGGCAACACCATCAATCGGCCGCTCAAAACCATCGGTTGCGTGGACGAAACCGGCCACGCGTCGGAAGGGGTGTTTTTCACGCCCAATCCTGAGTCCAAACTGGGTTCGAGGGTCGGATTACGTCACTTCCGCACGGTGAACTTGTGGACGGTGACTTGTGGACGGTGGTCTGTTGGTAGACCTCGTGGAGGCGCAGGACGGGGGTGAGGAGTTGGGGTTGCTCTCGGTTCTTTTTAGGTCGCTGGGACGAAGCGTTGGGCGATCAAGGCGAGGAGGAAGAGGGCGAGGAACGCGGCTCCGACTGGCGGGGGGACGAAGCAGACGGCGAGGAGGTCCACCCACACGATGCCGGCGAGCAGGCCGGAGACGGTCGCGCCGATGTTGCGTTCGGCGCTCCAGAACGTGCCGCGCAGGGAGCGCGTGGCCCAGAGGGCGAGCACGGCGGAGAGGATGAGGGCGTTCCGTTGCTGGGCGCCGTCGTTCAGGAGCAGGGCGAGCGGGATGGGGAGGGCGAGCAGGGCGCAGGGCCAGAAGCGGATGACGCCCGGCACGGTCTCGCGCTTGGCCACATAGCTCAGGCCGGTGATGTACGCGGTGAGTGCGAGGGCGCTCCAGAGGGTCGTGCCGTTCACGCCCTGCGCGGTGGAAGCGGCGACGAGGTAGAGGAGCAACCGGCAGATGGCCATGAGAATCGGGGACCACGCGATCCGTTTGTGGAGGAAATCGTAGGCGAGAATGCAGTTGAACAGGGCGAGGGCGAGCAGGGCGGTGCTGGCGCCGAAGAGGGCGAGGCACAGCATCCCGCCGCCGAGCAGGCCGATGGCGATGCGCCAGACGGCCACTTCGGAGATGGCGCCGCTCGGGATGGGGCGTTCGCGGCGATGGGCGCGGTCGAAGCCGGCATCGCAGGCGTCGTTCAGGAACATCCCGCCGACATAGAGCAGCGTGGCGCCGAGGCCGAGCAGGGCGGGCGGTTGCCAATCATGGGCGAGCGAGCGCCAGTCGCCGCCGCCGAGTAGCCAGCCGGCGAGGCAATTCGACCAGACGGTGGGGAGGTTCGAGACGCGGCCGAGGAGGAGGAGTGTGCGAAGGGTGATCATCATTCTAATCGCGGATGGACACGGAATGGATCGGGGTCAATCCGTGCATGTTGTGGTTCGTCAATGGGCGCATCGCCGTCTTCCTGCGTGGCTCTTCAATCCTGCTTGAATCCGCGTCGCGCCAGTTCGGCGAGGGTCCATTCGTATTCGTGCACGAGTTGGTCGACCACGCTGCGGTTCTTCATGGTGCCGGGCATCACTTCCCAGGTGTAGGTCTCCATCTCGAAGTGGGAGCAGAGGCGCGGCTGCTGGCGGATGAGATCGAGCACGCCGAGCAGATGATCGGCCGTGGTGTCGAAAAGCGCGGCGGGGCGCTGGTGGAGCGGGACGTGGAAATGGATGCGCCATTCCTCGCCGGCGGCGGGGGCGTGGGCGGTCGCGTGGATGAGTGCCACATCGAGATCCTTGTGGCGCGTGAGTGGACCGCCGTTGGCGCGGGCGATGACTTGATGGAAATAGATGTCGTCGGCGAAGGACTTGAGCGCGGCGCGCGCGTCCGGCGTGGGCCAGAGTTTGAGTGCGGAGCTGAGGTGGATCTTGCTGATCTTGATCCGGTGTTGGATCAACCGGCCGAGGGCTTCGGCGGGGTTCTCGAACTCGACGGCGAGGTGGCAGCAGTCGTAGTTCACGCCGAGGTGCTCGTCGAGGCGCAGGTCGTTGGGGCGGTCCCGGCGCATCTGCTCGAAGAACTTCACCGTCTCCGGCGTGGTCTCGAGATAACAGAGAGGCTCCGGCTCGAGGCCGAGATGGAGCGTCCTACCCGAGGCGCGGCTGGCGCGCTCGATGTGCTCGACGCAACGCCAGAGATTCGCGCGGGCCTCGGCGACCTGGCGTTCGTCCTTGATGAACTCCTTGTAGGAAACCGGCACGGTGCTGACGCTGCCCTCGACACCGGCGGGGACGATCTCGGCGAGCAGATCGAAGAGGAGGTTCGTGTAGTCGAGCCGCTCGCGCGTGGTCCAGTCGGGCGCATAGACCTGCTCCTTCACGCGCGCGCCGTGGAAGCGGCCGTAGGGAAATCCATTGATCGTGAAGACGTAGCAGTTCTCCCTGTCGAGCCACTTGCGAAAGGCGGCGAGCGTGCTCTTGCCGCTCAACTCGCGCGCGGCGTCGGCGCCGAGGCGCAGGCCGATGGCGTAGGGCCGGCCGGCGGAGACGCGGTCGCGCACGGCGAGGGTGTATTTCTGGAGGGCCTCGAACGTCTGCGCCCAGTTCTCGCCGCGATGGATGTTCGTGCAGTAGGCGAGGTGAAGGCCGTGGTTCAGTTTCATGGCAGAGATAACCTAGCCGCAGAGGCGCAGAGGCGCAGAGAGAAAAGTGAGGCGGAGAAAAGGACGCGGGCGATTGTTTTCTGGTTCCTCATTTTAATCTCCGCCTCGCCGTGGCGCCGCGGCAAAAACCTCAGACCGGCAGCTTGAACTTGGGGCACTGGCCCATGAACCGCGCGGGGTTCTGGTAGATCATCTTGTCGATGAACTCCGGGTTGTGGCCGCGGCGGCGCATCTCCAGCGCGGTGCGCGGCACGGCGAGCGGCACGCTCACGCCCCAGTCGCACGCGCTGTTCATCCAGAGCCGTTCGTTGGCGTAATTCTCGATGATATCAATGGCGCGGGCGGGACTGCACTTGCTCTCCGGATACAGCGTCATGCCGGCCCAGAAACCGGCGTCGAGCACCATCCCCACGGTGTGCTCCTCCACGTGATCGATGATGCAACGCTCGGGGCGAATGCGCTTGTCGGAGCGCAGCACGTCGAGAATCAGGCGCGTACCCTTGAGCTTGTCTTCGAGGTGCGGCGTGTGGACGAGGATGAGCGAATTCGTCCGCGCGGCGAGGTCCACGTGCATCTCGAGCACCTTCATTTCGTTGCGTGAATTTTTGTTCAAACCGATTTCACCGATGCCGAGCACGTTCGGTTTGTCGATGAACTGCGGGATGATGCCGATGACTTCCTCGGCGAGATTCACATCCTCCGATTCCTTCGGATTGATGCAGAGCCAGGTGTAATGAGGCAGGCCGAACTTGGCGGCGCGCTTGGGCTCGTAATCGGTGAGCTGACAGAAGTAATCGTGAAAGCCCTGCACGCCGCTGCGGTCGTAACCGGCCCAGAACGCGGGCTCGCAGACGGCGGCGCAACCGGCGGTGACCATGTCCTGATAGTCATCCGTCGTGCGGCTGACCATGTGGCCGTGAGGTTCGATGTATCTCATGGATGATGGGGCGGAAATCGCGGTTACTTCCCCGGCCACGCTCCGCACGCCCCTTTGCCGTGGGCTTTGGCAATCGGCTTCTTTGTCGGATCGCTGAAGGCGAGCAGGACTTTCTTGGCGCGGCCCGGCTTCTTGCCGCCCAACTCCTTCATCCCCTTGCGGAAGGCGTCGAGGCGGAAGTCGGCCTTGCCATCGCCGCGGTCCACGCGGTCGAGGAAAGCGGCGATCTCGACGAGCTTGAACCGGGACTCCATGAAGTAGAGGTCGAGCACTTGCTGGCGTGTCATAACTTGGAGATGCAGCTTACGCGCGGTCGGCGCCGATGACAATACGTTTACCGCGCCCGGCCGTTGCCTTGACGCGCCCGAACGGTTTGTTATCAATGAGGGGAGAAGTATGCCGACTTACGAATACGTTTGCACGAAGTGCGGGGACCGGTTCGAACAGTTCCAGTCCATGAGCGCCGAGCCGTTGAAAACCTGCCCGCAGGATATGTGCGCCAAGAAGAAGTGGGGGAAGGGAAAGGTGCGCCGCGCGATTGGCAGCGGCGCGGGGCTGATCTTCAAGGGGAGCGGCTTCTACAGCACCGACTACCGCAGCAGCGATTACAAGTCATCGGCGAAAAAGGATTCAGCCGGAAGCTCATCATCCACGTCGCCATCGACGTCCACGCCGAGCACCGGTTCGACGAGTTCTTCCAGCGGAAAATCAGAGAACAAATCGTCGAGTAAATCGGAGAGCAAAGCCTCATCGTCGCCGTCCAAGCCTTCGGCCACTTGAACGAAATGAACGCCCCCCACCAAAACCCGATGCGCGCCGTCAGGTGGCTTGCGTTGGCGTTCATGGGGGTGTTGATGGTGGAGCCGGCCCTCGCGGCCTCGCGTTCGGTGCAGAGTGTCACGCGCCAGTTCTTCGTCAGCGCGACGGCGGAAAGCACGGCCCGCGCGGCGGCGCCCATCCCGGCCGGAACCAATCTCCTTGCGCTCGATCCGGGTGTGCTGGCAATCCTCGCTGAGCGCGTCAAGGAATCGCTTCTGCGCGAACTGGGGGGGCCGGATCAGTGGCGCGGCAAGATTCATTTCATCCTGCATCCCGCCACGCCGGGTACCGTGCCGGTTTTCCTGCAGAACATCCGGTTCACCGACGCGTGGCAGTATCAGGTGAATCTGCACGACCGGGTTGACGCCGCGCAACTGACGCGCGCCGTGGTGCAATCGTTGTTGCAGGAGATGGCGAACCGCAACGCCGGCCAGCGCGCCGCCGAGCTGCCTGTGTGGCTCGTGGAGGGGCTGTCCGCGCAGGTGCTGCAGGGCGGCGGGCCGACGCTCGTGCCGCAGCCGCGCACGCGCCAGCTTTACGAATCCATCGCGCCGGATTCATTTCAAGCCGCGCGCACGGCGCTGATGAAGCAGGCGCCGTATTCGTTCTCCGATCTCAACCTGCCCTCGGCGCAGCAGATCTCCGGCGAAGGCTGGGTGGTGTACCAGGCCAGTGCGCAGGTGTTCATCGCGCAGTTACTCTCGCTGCCGGAAGGGCGCGCGCAGTTGCGCGAGTTCATCGCGCGTCTGCCGCGTTATTGGAACAGCCAGCTCGCTTTCATGGAATCGCACCGCGCGCAGTTCGGCACGATGCTCGACGTGGAGAAATGGTGGAGCCTCGCGGCGCTGAACTTCGGCAACCGCGATAATTTCGCGAAATGGTCGCACGACGCCAGTCTCACGCGGCTCGACGATATTTTGCAGCTCCCCGTGGAGGTGCAGTCGGCCGCGACGGGGCCCGCACAGGCCGCGCGTCTGCGGCATCAGGAAGCTTTGGAAAAGCTCGAGTACCCCGCGCAGCGGATACTGCTCCAGCGCGCCGCCAGTCAGATCCAATGGCTCCAACTGAACGCGCCGCCGGATCTCGCCCGGCTGATGAACGATTATCGCGTGACCATTCTCGGCTATCTGCGCCAGCGCGATCTGGCCGGCACAGAAGGCCCGCGCGGCCAGCCATCACCCTCGGCCGCCGCCGCGGTGAAAGAAGCGCAGCAGCAACTCGACCTGCTCGACGTGATCCTCGGCGATTTCCGCAAGTACAGCCCCGCCTCGGCGAAGACCGTCGCTCCTCGAGTGATCAACGGCGCTGCCCCGGCTCCTTGACAGCTTTTCGCCGTCACTTATAGTTCGCCCAGATGTTGCATCTACCAGACGACAACGGTTGTTCGTCACACTCCTCCAGCCCCGAAACACTGAAGCAGTTTCGAGCCGCTGGCCGTGGGCCGTGGGCGCATGTGCCGGATTCGGACTGGGACGACTGGCGTTGGCAGCTCAAGAACCGCATCACGTCCCTCGCGCAGTTGGAGAAGTTCCTGCCCGCGCTCACGGCTGAGGAACGCGCCGGCGTGGAGCTCGCCGACACGAAACTGGCGATGGCGATCACGCCGCATTTCTTCAACCTCATCAACGCCACCGACGCGAACTGTCCCATCCGCCGGCAGGTCATCCCGCGTGTCGAAGAGACACGCACCGCGTCGTGGGAGACGAGCGACCCGTGTGGTGAGGACGCGCATTCGCCCGTGCCCGGCCTAGTCCACCGCTATCCGGATCGCGTGCTCTTCCTCGTCACCGACCGCTGCGCCGCCTACTGCCGTTACTGCACGCGCTCGCGGCTCGTGAGTAATGCGAGCGGTTACGATTTCCAACCGCAGTTCGACAAACAGATCGAGTACATCGCCAAGACGCCGAGCATTCGCGACGTGCTGCTCTCGGGCGGTGATCCGTTGCTGCTGAGCGACGAGAAGCTCGAGAATCTTCTCTCTCGCCTGCGTGCCATCCCGCATGTCGAGTTCCTCCGCATCGGCACGCGCATTCCGATCTTCCTGCCGCAGCGCATCACGCCCGCGCTCTGCGCGATGTTGCGCCGGTTCCATCCGCTCTTCATGAGCGTTCACACGAATCACCCGCGCGAACTGACCACCGAAGTGCGCGATGCGCTCGGCCGTCTGGCGGATGCCGGCATTCCGCTCGGCAATCAATCGGTGTTGCTGCGCCATGTGAACGATGACGCGACGGTGATGAAGGCGCTCGTGCACAAACTTCTCATATGCCGCGTGCGGCCGTACTACATTTACCAGTGCGACCTCATCGCCGGCTCCGCGCATCTGCGCGCGAGTGTGCGCAAGGGGCTCGAAATCATGGAGAGTCTGCGCGGTCACACCACCGGTTACGCCGTGCCGCAGTACGTCATCGACGCCCCCGGCGGCGGTGGCAAGGTGCCGGTCAATCCCGAGTACGTCCTCAGCCGAAACGCCGATCGCGTCGTCATCCGCAATTTCGAGGGAAAGGTTTTCGAGTACATCGAGGGCGCGAGCCAGTCCATCCGCTACAAGCCGAGCGAGTCATTCGAGGCGCCGAAGATTTCCTGAGCCATGCCGCGCGAGACGAACGCCGCGAGGGCAGCGCGGCTTGAAAAAACCATCGCCGGCCTGCGCAAAACGTATCCCGCCGCCCATTGTGAACTGAACCACTCGGGCCCGCTCGAGTTGCTTGTCGCCACCATCCTTTCGGCGCAATGCACCGACAAGCAGGTGAACATTGTCACCGCCGATCTCTTCAAGAAGTACCGCGCTGCAGCCGACTTCGCCAACGCGCCCGCTGAGGAATTCGCCAACGACATCCGACGCATCGGTCTTTACCGGAACAAAGCGAAGAACATTCAAGCCGCCTGTCGCATCCTCGTGGAGCAGCACGGCGGCCAAGTGCCGCGCACGATGGAGGAGTTGATCTATCTGCCCGGTGTCGGACGCAAAACGGCCAACGTCGTTCTCGGAAATGCGTTCGGCATCAACGAAGGCGTGGTCGTGGACACGCACGTGACACGGCTCTCCGCGCGACTCGGCCTCACACGCGAGACGCAGCCGGAGAAGATCGAGCAGGCGCTGATGAAGATCATTCCACGCGAGGATTGGGCGATCTTCAGCGACTGGCTCATCTGGCACGGACGCCGCCGTTGCGCCGCGCGCAAGCCCGATTGCGATCAGTGCGAGATCCGTCCGCACTGTCCGCGCGTCGGCGTCGCGAAGTGAGCCGTGCTTTCCGCGCTTCCGTTCCACGGCGATTTCGGAATGATTGCCCGCGATGGCTGAGACTTGGCTTCTGCTCCAGTCCGGGGAAGGTGCCGCCGCGTTCAACATGGCGTTGGACGAGGCGTTGCTGGAACACGCCACGCAGTTCGGCGCGCCGGTGCTGCGTTTCTACGGATGGATGGAATCAGCCGCGTCGTTCGGCTACTCGCAGCGGTTTGCGGACGTGATAGGTGCCACGCAATTGCGTCCGCTCGTGCGCCGATCGACGGGCGGCGGGCTTGTGCCGCACGATGCCGACTGGACCTACAGCCTCGTTTTCCCGCCGTCGCATTCGTGGGCCGAGCTTTCGGCCAGCGAAAGTTATCGGCGTGCGCACGAATGGATTCGCGCCGCGTTCACGCGGCTGAGCGTGGAGACGAAACTGTCGTCCTGTTGCCGGAAAGAATTGCCGGGCCAATGTTTCGTCGGTGCGGAGAAGTATGATGTGCTTTGGCGCGGGCGGAAGATCGCGGGCGCGGCGCAGCGTCGGAACCGCAGCGGCCTGCTCATACAAGGTTCGGTGCAGCCGCCACCGCTTCAACTCGCGAAGGCCGACTGGCAAAAGGCGATGTGCGATGCGGCCGTCTTCGATGGGAACGTGAAATGGGAACCGTTCACGCCGGATGGCGAGTTGAATGAACGGGCAGAGGAGTTGGCGCGGACAAAGTATTCGTTGGCCACCTACAACGAGCGCCGCTGAGTCAGTATTTTCCAGATAAGGCGGCAGCGCCAGTGACGATGCCGACGCTGGCGGAGGTGCCGAGGCGCGTGGCGCCGGCGGCGATCATCGCTTGCGCGGTGGCCGTGTCGCGTATGCCGCCGCTGGCTTTCACGCCGGCGAGTTGGCCGACGGTTTCGCGCATTAGTTTTACATGCTCGATCGTCGCACCGGCGGTGGAGAAGCCGGTCGAGGTTTTCACGAAGCTGGCCTGCGCCTCGGTGACGAGTTTGCAGGCAGTGGCGATTTCGTCGTGCGTGAGCAGGCAGGTCTCGAGGATGACTTTCACGAGGCGACCTTCGGCAGCTTCGACGATGTCGCGGATCTCGCGTACGCAGTAGCGGTGATCGCCGTCTTTGAGCCGGCCGATGTTGAGCACCATGTCGATCTCGGCGGCGCCGGCGTCCGCGGCCACTTCGGTTTCGTAGCGTTTGGCATCGCAATCCATCGCGCCGAGGGGGAAGCCGACGACGGTGCAGACCTTCACATCCGAGCCGTCGAGGAGCGAATGGGCTAGCTCGACGCGCGAGCCGTTGACGCAGACGCTGTGAAAACGATGCTCGCGCGCCTCGGCGCAGAGCCGCTCGATCTCCTTCGCGGTGGCGTCGGGCTTGAGGAGGGTGTGATCGATGTAACGCGCCAGTTCGCTGGCTAAGTCCGATGCGCTCATCACTTCGGCAGAAGTTCGGAGACGAGGGACTTCTCCTCTTTCAACTCGTTCTCGGTGGCGGTTATTTTCGAGCGGCTGAAATCGTTCACCGTCACGCTTTGGATGATTTCCCATTTCGCGCCGTTACTGCGGATGGGGAAGGAATAGATGAGTCCCTTCTCGATGCCGTAGCTGCCATCCGAGCAGACGGCCACGCTGAAACAGTCGTCGGCGGCGGTGGGCGTGGTGAGCGAACGAACGGTGCCGGCCACTGCGTTGGCCGCGCTGGCAGCGCTGGAGAGGCCGCGGGCCTTGATGATGGCCGCGCCGCGCTGCTGCACGGTGGGGATGAAGGTTTCCTTGAACCACGCTTCGTCATTAATCACTTCGGTGGCGAGCTTGCCGCCAATCTTGGTATTGTAGAAATCCGGATACATCGTGGAACTGTGGTTGCCCCAGATGGCGAGGTTGGAAACCTGCGTGATGTCGGCCTTCGCCTTCTGCGCGAGTTGGGTTTTGGCGCGATTCTCGTCGAGGCGCGTCATCGCGAACCAGCGATCGCGCGGCACTTCGGGCGCGTTGTTCATCGCGATGAGGCAATTCGTGTTGCACGGGTTGCCGACGACGAGGACACGCACGTCGCTCGCCGCATTGCGGGCGATGGCCTGACCTTGGCCGGTAAAAATCTTACCGTTGATGCCGAGCAATTCCTTGCGTTCCATTCCTTGCTTGCGCGGCACCGAGCCGACGAGCAGTGCCCAGTTAACGCCGCGAAAACCTTCATCAAGATTGGCGGTCGGCACCACTCCTTTCAGCAGCGGAAAAGCGCAGTCGTCCAGTTCCATCACCACGCCGCCGAGCGCGGGCAGAGCAGGTTCGATTTCGATGAGATGCAAAATGACCGGCTGTTCCGGGCCGAACATGGC
>SIAT01000056.1 GCA_009691645.1 Pedosphaera sp.
ATCATGCGCAACGACCAGATGATTGAAGGTGACTGGCGGAAATTGGTCTCGGAAGGTCTGCTAATCTCGGCGTTCAAGATCAGCCGGTTCGAGGCCATCGGCCGACGTTTCAAGCGCAACTACGGCTTCATCATCATCATCATCGCCGCGTGGATCACGAAAATTTATCTCCACTCCGTGCAGAAGATTGATTCACCGCGCGCCTTCTACGACGCGCTGGCGATCGGGCAAGTGCCAAGCTGGTTGGTCGCGTTTGCGCTGTTCGGCACCTTTATCAGCGTGCTCGGCATTATCGCCTACATCAGCCAGCGCTCGACTGGCGAGATCAGCGAATTCTGAAAAACGAGCCGAACCAGTGGATCAGTTGAAGAGGAACACCGACTCGGCGACGTCGATCGGGTGTTCCAAAAAGAAACGGGAGTCTATCAACTATCTTATCTCTTGGGCGCCGACTTCGTGAGGGAAGTTCCGTGGCGCTCCATCTGACAGGCTCCCTGAGTCAATCTAGTCCTCACCCTCCGAAGTCTCAAACAGGCTTCAAATAAGCCCGCGCACGCGTTTGCGAGTTGCAGTTTTGATCGCGCTCAGATAGGTAAAACCCGTGCGGTTCATCAGCGGCATCATCGAGAAGCTCCAGAGCCATCCCAAGCGCGTCGTCTTTCCCGAAGGCACGGAACCGCGCGTGCTGCAGGCCGCGCGTCAGTTCTACTCACTGCGTCTCGGCGCGCCGATTCTGCTCGGTGACCGCACCAAAGTGAAGGAGGCCGCCGAACGACTGAACGTCTCCCTCGGCGGTGTGCGCATCATCAACCCCGCCGAGAGCGAGGAACTTCCCGACTTCGTGGATCGCTACAAGTTTCTCCGTCGCCTCAAAGGCGTCACCAACGAGGACGCCCATGAAATCATGACGCGCCCGAATTACTTCGGCGCAATGATGGTCGCCATGCATCAGGCTGACGGCGTCATCTCCGGCACCAACGAGGCCGCCGGCAGCGTGCTGCGGCCGTTCTTCCAAATCATCAAGGTCGCCCCGCACGCCACCACCGCCTCGAGTTGCATGATCATGGAAGTGGAGGACACGCGTTTCGGACACGACGGCGCGCTGTTCCTCGCGGACTGCGGCGTCATCCCCAATCCAACGGTCGAGCAACTCGCCGACATCGCCGTCTCCACGGCGCAACTCGCGCGCCAACTTCTCGGCATCCCGCCGCGCGTGGCGTTACTCTCCTTCTCCACAAAAGGCAGCGCATCGCATCCCTCGGTCGGCAAAGTGCAAGCCGCCACCGCCCTCGCCCAGCAGAAGGCTGCGGCGCTGCGCATCGAGGCCGATTTCGACGGCGAACTGCAGCTCGACGCCGCGATCATCCCCGAAATCGCCCAGCGCAAAGTCGCACAAAGCGCCGTGGCCGGTCGCGCGAACGTGCTTGTTTTCCCGGATCTGAACGCCGGCAACATCGGCAGCAAGCTCGTGCAGCACCTCGCCCGCGCCAATGCCTACGGCCAGATCCTCCTCGGGCTCGACCGCCCAGCCGCCGACGTCTCGCGCGGCGCCACCGCGCACGACGTCCTCGGAGTCGCCTCCATCGTCGGCCTGCAATCCATCGAGTACAACAAGCTTTATCCCGAGGCCGACATAAAACTCCCCGGCGAGTGACGCGATGAACACAACCACGCCGCGCGTCTTCATCGCTGCCACCCGCCAGCACGACGGCAAGACCACCACCTCACTCGGCTTGCTCGCGGCGCTGCGTAAAATTCATCCGCGCATCGGCTACATCAAGCCCGTCGGCCAGCGTTATGTGGAGATCGCCGCGCACAAGGTGGACGAGGACACCGTGCTGATGGACCGCGTGTACGCTCTCGACTGCCCGCTCGATGCGATGAGCCCACTGGCCATCTCGCCCGAATTCACACGCCGCTACATCGAATCCGGCAGCAGCGCCCCGCTCGTCGCCAAAATCCAAAAGGCATTCGACCGCGTCGCGTGGGAAAAGGATTTCGTGCTGTGCGAAGGCTCCGGCCACGCCGGTGTCGGGTCCGTGTTCGACATGTCGAACGCCCGCGTGGCGAAGGTGCTCGGCGCCAAAGCCGTCATCGTCACACAAGGTGGCATCGGCAAGCCGATTGACGAAGTCGCCATCAACCACGCCCTCTTCGAGAAGGAGGGGGTGGAGGTGATTGGCGTCATCCTCAACAAGGTTTTGCCGGAAAAACTGGAGCACATCGCCGACTTCGTCCGGCGTGGATTGAAGCGCAAAGGCCTGGAATTGCTCGGTGTGTTACCACACCAACCGTTGCTCACTTATCCCACGCTCGCGTCGATTCATGAGGAACTCGCCTCGGAGGAACTGAATCGGTCGCAGCATCTGAACAACTTCGCGCGCGAAGTCGTCGTCGGCGCGATGAGTGTCGAGAACGCCCGCCGCTACTTCAAGCCCGGCGTCCTCCTCATCACTCCCGGCGACCGCGAGGATCTCATCCTTTCCGCCAGCACCGTGATGCTCGACGAGGAGCACACACTCGCCGGCATCGTCCTCACCGGCGGTCTGCGCCCCGGCACGAACGTGCTCAAGATGCTCCGCAATGTCCCCTTCCCCGTACTCCTCGCGCAGGACGACAGCTACCAAGTCGCCTCCAAAGTCCATAATCTCACCGTCAAGACTCGGCCTGATGACACCGAGAAAATCTCCATCATCCGCGACATCGTCGCCCGGCATGTGGATGTGAAGAAATTACTGAACGCGCTGTGATCTCCAAAGCCACGCGGCGGTGCCGTCCGATTTGAAATTCGAAACCTGAAATCAATGAAGCTCCCGCTCAATCCCGCGCTCGCCACTCTTCCCGTCTATCTGCCGGGCCGTCCCATCGAGGAAGTCGCACGCGAGTTGAATCTCGACCCCGCCAGCATCATCAAGCTCGCTTCGAACGAGAATCCGCTCGGCCCTTCGCCCAAGGCTGCCGAAGCGATGCGCCGCGCCATCAGCACCACGCATCTTTATCCCGACGGCAGCGGCTTTCATCTCAAGCAGAAGCTCGCTGAGAAACTCGGCGTCGCACCGGCCAACCTCGTTCTCGGAAACGGCTCGAACGAAATCATCGAGTTCGTCGGCCACGCCCTGCTTGCTCCCGGCGACAATATCGTCGTTTCGCAATACTGCTTCGCCATCTACCCCATCGTCGCGCGGATGATGGCCGCCGATGTCATCACCGTCCCCGCGCGCGCCTACGGCCACGACCTGCGCGCGATGCTCCGCGCCCTCACGCCGCGCACGAAGATTGTTTTCGTTGCCAACCCGAACAATCCCACCGGCACGCTCGCGCCGGAGGCCGATGTGATTGAACTGATTAACAACGTCCCACCGCATGTCCTGCTCGTGATGGACGAAGCCTACATCGAATTCCTCGGTCAACCGACCGACCTGCTCCCGCTCGTGCGCCGCGGCGATTTCCCGAACATCATTCTGATGCGCACCTTCTCGAAGATCTTCGGCCTTGCCGGCCTGCGCCTCGGTTACGGCATCGGCCATCCCGAATTCATCGCTGCGCTGGAGAAAGTGCGCCAGCCGTTCAACATTAATTCTCTCGCCCAAGCCGCCGCGTTCGCCGCGCTGGATGACGCCGAGCATCTCGCCCGCACGCGCCACACCAATGCGCAGGGGCTCGAATACGTCACGCTCGCCCTCCGGCAGATGGGCCTCGAGTTCGTGCCTTCGCAGGCGAACTTCGTGCTCGTCCGCGTCGGCGACGGCCAGCACGTGTTCAACGCGCTTCAAAAACTCGGCGTCATCACACGCCCGATGGCCGGCTATCAACTGCCCGAATGGCTGCGCCTCTCCATCGGCACCGCGACCGAGAACGCCCGCTGCCTCGCCGCTTTGCGCACGGTGCTGGACAAGTGAAGAGTTTTCAGTTGAAACGCCGCCGTGCGTCTCCTTATCTTGCAGCCGTTGCCGGAGGTTCCGGCGGCGAACGAAATGAGCCAACGTGAAACCGACTGACCTGCGGGGCATCCTGCAATACATCCCGCGCTTCCGCGAAAAGACATTCGTCATCAGCGTGGACGGCGCGGTCGTGACGAACGAGAACTTCGCCAACATCCTGTTGGACGTGGCGGTGCTTCGTTCGTTGAACATCCGCGTCGTGCTCGTCCACGGCGCCGCCGCGCAGATCGCCGCGCTTGCCAAGGAACAAAAAACCGCCGCCTCGGACATCGAAGGCACCGGCGTGACGAACGACGCCACGCTCAAGCTCGCGCTCACCGCCGCCAACCGGCTCACGCACGAGATTCTCGAAGGTCTCTCCGCGAACGATTTGCGCGCCGCCTGCACCAACGCCATCATCGCTCATCCGATGGGCATCCTCCACGGCGTGGATCATCTCTTCACCGGCAAAGTTGAACGCGTGGATATCGAGTTGCTCCAGACGCTCCTCGCGCAGGGCATCGTGCCCGTCGTCCCGCCGCTCGGGTTCGATGGCGATGGCAAGACCTACCGCGTCAACTCCGACGGCGTCGCCACTGCGCTCGCCGACGCGCTCAAGGCGGTGAAGCTCATCTTCATCACCACGCACGATGGCCTTCTCGCGCAAGGTCATCTCATCCGGCAGATGCTCGTCGTCGATCTGGAAAAGAAATTGGCGGAGAACAAAAATCTGTTCGCGAACGGAATGCTCTCCAAGGCCCAGCACGCGATTATCGCATGCAAAGCCGGCGTGCAACGCGTCCACATCATCAACGGCTGCGAAGATGAAGGGTTGCTCGCCGAGGTCTTTTCCAACGAAGGCATCGGCACGCTCATTTACGCGAACGAATATCAGGCCGTCCGACGCGCGTTGAAGAAGGATGTGCGGCACATCCTCCAGCTCATCAAAGGCTCCGTCGAGAGCGAGGAACTGGTGAAACGCACACACGCCAGCATCGAGAAGCAGCTCGGTGACTATTACATTTTTGAGATTGATAAGAACCCGGTCGCTTGCATCGCTCTCCACACGTATGCCGAAGCGAACAAAGGCGAGTTGGCCTGTCTCTACGTCAAAGCCTCGCACGAAAACCAAGGCATCGGCCGCAAGCTCATCCAGTTTATCGAGAGCAAAGCGCGCGAGTTGGGTTTGTCCGAGTTGCTCACGCTCTCCACGCAGGCGTTCACTTATTTCCAGTCAAAGGGTGGCTTCACCGAAGGTTCTCCCGACGATCTGCCTCCCGCGCGGCGTGAGAAATACAACGCCAGTGGCCGCCACTCGAAGGTGCTCGTGAAGAAGCTGACCAAAGCTACCTGACCGCGTGCAGCCGCCAGCCGCAGCCACGCTCCCCACCGAACTCCTCGCAGCCACCGAGCGGCTCCGCGTGCCGTTGACACAGCACGTGTCCGTCGTGCAGGTGAACACGCAAACGACACGGCTCTTCGAATGCGTGGAAGGCATCCACCGATTACTGCACACGATGCCCTGTTCCACCTCCCGTTTCGGAACCGGTCAGGTCAAGGATTCCAACCGAACTCCACTGGGTTTGCATCGCATCGCCGAAAAGATTGGTGACGGCCAGTCCGTCGGAATGGTTTTCAAAGGCCGCCAGCCCATCGGACTGGAAATCACCGGCGACCCCGCCAAAGCCATCACCACGCGTATTCTCTGGCTAGAAGGACTCGATCCCGGCTTCAACCGCAGCGGTGACGTGGACACCCACGATCGGTACATCTACATCCACGGCACCGGCGACGAGACGACGCTCGGCCGCCCCGCTTCCTGCGGTTGCATCCATCTCGCCGCCGCCGACCTCGTGCCTCTCTTCAATCTCCTCCCCAGCGGCACGCTCGTCTGGATCACGGAAAATTAATCGCCAGGAAGAGCGACCTTGCAGACTCGCTGGCACACCGAAAACCTTGTTCCTTCCCACTGGGTTTTGACTTAACATTCATCCATGACCTTGACGGAACAGATGACGCAACTCGGCCGGCAGGCGAAGGTCGCCTCGCGCGCGCTGGCACAGCTCACGACCGCCGAGAAGAATGCCTGCCTGCTCGCGATGGCCAGTGCGATCGAGCAAGAAATCGTCGCCATCCAGAAAGCCAACGCCCTCGACATGGAATCGAGCGCAAAGGCCGGTCTCTCCAGTGCGATGCTCGACCGCCTCAAGCTCGATGAAAAACGCATCACCGCGATGGCCCACGGCCTGCGCGATGTCGCCACTTTGCCCGATTCAGTCGGAAAGATTTTGGACGAACGCATCCGCCCCAACGGCCTACGGCTCCAGAAGGTTTCCTCCCCCATCGGCGTCGTCGTCATCATCTACGAGTCGCGTCCGAACGTGACCGCCGATGCCGCGAGCCTCTGTTTCAAAACCAGCAACGCCACCATCCTGCGGGGCGGCAAGGAGGCGTTGCACTCGAACACCGTCATCGCGGAGACGATGGTCGCCGCCGGTCGTGCCGCACTGGGCAATCGTTTCCCAACACACGCGATCCAAGTCGTGCCGACGACAGATCGCGAGGCCATCCCCGCGTTGCTCTCCCTCACGCAATACGTGGATCTCTGCATGCCGCGCGGCGGCGAGGGTCTCATCCGCGCCGTGGCCGAGTGCAGCAAGGTGCCGGTTATCAAGCATTACAAAGGCGTCTGCCACGTCTTCGTCCACGCCGCCGCCGACCTCGCGATGGCCGAGAGCATCGTGATGAACGCGAAAGTGCAACGCCCCGCCGTCTGCAACGCAGCCGAGACGCTTCTCGTGGACAAGGCGGTGGCGGAGAAGTTCCTCCCCGCCATCGCCGCCAAGCTCGACGAGAAGAAAGTTGAACTCCGCGCCGATGCCGATGCCGCCGCGCTCATAACGCATTACGCATCACGCATCACTCCCGCCACCGAGCAGGACTTCTTCACCGAATACAACGACTACATCCTCAACGTCCGCATCGTGGACGGCGTGAAGGCGGCGATTGACCACATCAACCACTACGGTTCCGCGCACAGCGACAGCATCGTGACGGCGGACGAGACGGCGGCACGGCAGTTCCTCGCCGAGGTGGACAGCGCGGCGGTGTATTGGAACGCCAGCACGCGCTTTACCGACGGCGGCGAGTTCGGCATGGGCGCCGAGATTGGTATCAGCACCGACAAGATCGGCGCACGTGGCCCGATGGGCTTGGATGAACTTTGCACTTACCGTTGGCTCTGCTACGGCAGCGGACAAATCAGAACCTGAACCGCAGATGAAACGCGCATCAAACAGGGATCCATCCGCGTCCGTGTTTCATCCGTGGTAAAACTTCGTGAACGCCGCCGACTCCGCCAAATTCATCCGCGATGCCCAACCCGCCGGCGGCCTCTTCGCCGACCAGCATTGGCGCATCTCGCCGGCGCCGTTCGCGCTCGGCGCGGAATTGGCGAAGGAATTGGAAGCGCTCGGCCGTGTGTTGCTCCAATTCAATCGCTCGGTGAACCGGCTCTATCGCCTCAGCGTGGAAGGCAAGCAACCGGCGTGGATTGCCGCGCTGCTCGATCAAGGAAAGCCCTCCGAACTCATCGCCAGACAGCGCGATCCGGCGTTCAAGAACGACCTGCCACGCGTCATTCGCCCGGACTTGTTGCTGACTGAAAACGGTGTGAGCGTCACCGAGTTGGACAGTGTGCCCGGCGGCATCGGCCTGACGGCGTGGCTGAATCATACGTACGGCAGCTTCGCTCCCGTGCTCGGCGGCGTGGACGGGATGCAGCGTGGTTTCGCGGGCATTTTCGACGACGCACCGCGCGTCCACATCGTCGTCTCCGAAGAAGCGGCGACTTACCGACCCGAGATGGAATGGCTGGCAAACGAGTTGGGGAGTTCAAAGTTCAAAGTTCAAGACTCAAGGTTTGAAGACTTCGCGGAAGGCGACGCGGTCTATCGCTTCTTTGAATTGTTCGATCTGGAGAACGTGCCATCCTCGAACCGAATCTTCGATCTCGCCGCGAGCAAGCACAAGAAGATCCGACTGACGCCGCCGCCGAAGCCAATCTTCGAGGAGAAACTTCTCTTCGCACTGCTCTGGAATCGGAACCTGCGGGACTTCTGGCGGCAGGAGTTGGGTGATGGTTTCCTCAATCGACTGCTGAATTTGGTTCCATATACATGGCTCGTCGATCCCGCGCCGCTGCCGCCGCACGCCGCCATTCCGGAACTGAATTTGACCGAATGGCGGCAGCTCAAAACCCTCTCTCAGCGCGAACGCGAGCTGGTGCTGAAGGTCTCCGGCTTCTCGCCGGAAGCGTGGGGCGCGCGCGGCGTGCATGTCGGGAACGACCTGTCGGCGGAGGAATGGGGTGCGGCGGTAGAGAAGGCCATCGGAAGTTTCGCGCAGTCGCCGTACGTCCTCCAGCGTTTTCACAAGACGAAGGTGGTGGATGCGGAGTATTTTGATTTCAGCATGGAAAAGGTCGTCCTCATGCCCAGTCGTGTCCGGCTCTGTCCGTACTATTTTGTCCACGGCGAAGGCGACGCGGCGCGGGCGAACTTGGGCGGTGTGCTCGCCACAATCTGTCCGGCCGACAAGAAGATCATCCACGGGATGCGCGACGCCATCCTCGCTCCCTGCACAATATGAACGAGCTGTGGCAATACACACTGCTGGCGGTCAGTTCGCTGTTCGTCATCATCGATCCATTCGCCTCGATCCCGGCGTTCGTGGCGATGACCCCGCATGACACACCCAAAGAACGCGCGCGGATGGCGGGGTTGGCCTGCCTCGTGGCAACGGGGGTGTTGCTCGGTTTCGCTTTCCTCGGTGAATACATCTTCCGCTTCCTCGGCATCACCATTCCGGCGTTCAAGATGGCGGGAAGCATCGTGCTACTGCTGGTGGCGCTGGACATGGTGCGCGCGAAACGCTCGGCGGTGATGGAGACTAGCGAGGAAACAGAGGCCGGCGCGGAGAAGGACGACATCGCCATCACGCCGCTGGCAGTGCCGATGCTCGCCGGACCGGGCGCAATCACCACGGCCATCCTGCTGCACAATGAAGCGAAGTCGTTCGATCAGCAAATCGCGCTGGCGCTCAGCATCGTCGCGGTGCTCGTGGCAAGCTACATGGTGTTCCGACTCTCGGCGAAGGGCGCGAAATGGCTCAGCCCCATCGCGCTAAAAATCATCACGCGTCTCATGGGATTGATGCTGGCGGCATTGGCGTGCCAGTTCATGTTCGACGCGTTGAAGGAATTCAAAGCCAAGCTCTGAATGCGGCCGCGTCAGCCGCGCGCAATCACTTGCTCTCGGGAGCGAGGTCGGTGGGCGGAACGCTGGAGATCTGACCACGCGGCGTCTCGCGCAGAGTACCGATGCTCCGCGCATCGATCGCGGTCGTCTGCACCGCCAAATCGAAACGGGGCGGCGCGGGAGTGACGATGCCAGCCTGCGGCACAGTCGGCGTGCCACCGGGTTGGCGGGTGGGAATAGAACGCAGCGGATTGCCGGGCTGTTCGCGGGGTTTATCGCGATCGCGTTTCTGAAAGCGGTTGAATGGGTCAATCCCCCGCGATTCGGAAGCGGTCCGACCGGGCGCACTGGCCGCAGGCGATTCCGACGGGAAAATCAGCTTCTGAGTTTCGCCGGCGTTCTTCACGAGCACGGTGCCTTCGTTCTCGTCAATCTTCACAATCTCGAGCACCCCCTGCTGCTCGCCTTCAGCGAGGATGAAACTGTCGGCGCGCGTGGTGCCGGGGACGTTCATCACGATGAGCGCCTTCTTGACGTTGGAAAATGCGGTGATGCCGGTGAGTCGAAGATTGAGCGACGTCCGATCAACGATGGCATTGGTGCTCGGGGCGAGGGGTTGGCGGAGACGGAACGGGTTTTTCTCCGTGACAGACACGGGCGGCATGGCGGGCTTCTCCGGTTTTTTCGTCTCTTCTTCGGGTTTCTCTTCGGG
>SIAT01000057.1 GCA_009691645.1 Pedosphaera sp.
CAGCGCGGCGGCGGCGAGCGAATTGAGCAGGTCACACGGCCGCTTCAGAGACCAGCCGACAATGATGGCGCTCATCATCACCGTCGAGCGGATGGCCGAGGATTGCCAGCCGGTCGCACCGGTGTAGAACCAGATCAGCGGTAACACCACGAGGCCGCACGCGGCGCGCGGCACTTGCAGTACGCGCAACAGGGCCACGAGAATGCCGGCGATGAGCGCGATGTGCAGGCCGCTGATGGCGAAGACGTGCATCGTCCCCGAGCGCATGAACGGCGTGGCGACTTCGTCGGTGAGCGCGGTCTTCCAGCCGAGCGCCATCGCCCACATGAGACGTAGCGGTTCGTCCACTTCTTCCGGCAGTCCGCGCGCGAGTGTGCGCTGCGCCCACACAATGAAGCGCGCGTCCATCGGCGGCCGGACATTCTCGCCATCAAGTAATCGCCAGTCGCGCGTGTCGTCCGTGATCAACTGATAGTAAATGCCCTGCCAGCGAAGATGAGCGCGGTAGTCGAACAAGCCTTCGGCGCGCGCGCCGGGCGGTGATTGGAGCACGCCATCAACTTCCACTGTGCGGCCGGTGAAGAAGTTCGTGCCGAGCACGCCGGGCATCGTGATTGCGATACGTCCGTGCGCCGCTTGCCAGCGGCCGTCGAGTCGAAGTTCATGCGTTTCGACGACGGCGTGTGTTCGTTCGACGGGTTCACCTTTTCGTTCGTGGACGCGCTCGACCGGTGTCTCGATCAAGACGCCGCGTACGGTGACGATGTCCGCGCGGTGGCTGAACACCACGCGCAGGTCATGCGGTGAAAGGATGTCGAGGCGCGCGGCTATGTTGCACCAGCCAGCGAGCACAAGTGAGGCGACGAGACAAGTGCGGCGGAGTTGTGCGCTCGCCATCGCGAACACGAGGAGAAGAAACGTGAGCGCGAAGAGCCCCGTCACCGCTAACGGCCAGACCGCGCCGAGCAACACGCCGGCCACGTAAAGCAACGCCAATGTGAGCAGCGGCCTTTTCATGGGATGCGAGAAGTTGCCACGGAACGGCGCGTTCGCAAGGCTGGCAAAGACGGAATCGCCGTCGTAGGGTGCGCGCGTGCTGAAACTCGGCGTCAACATTGACCATGTGGCCACGGTGCGCGAGGCGCGCTATCGTGATCGCGCGCAGGGCGAGCCGGATCCGGTCGCGGCGGCGCTGCTCTGCGAGGCTGCGGGTTGTCACGGCATCACCGCGCATCTGCGCGAGGATCGGCGGCACATTCAAGACCGCGACGTGTTCCGGCTTCGCGAATCCATTCGCACACGGCTGAATCTGGAATTGGCGAACGTGCCGGAGATTGTCGCCATCGCATTGAAACTGAAGCCGGACATCATCTGCCTCGTGCCGGAGCGGCGGCAGGAGGTCACGACTGAAGGCGGGTTGGACGTGGTGAAGCATCGCAAAGCGCTGGCTGTGACGCGCCGGAAGATGAACGACGCGGGCATCGAGGTGAGCCTGTTCATCGCGCCGGATGTCGAGCAAGTCGAGGCATCAGCGGAAATCGGAGCGCAGTTCATCGAGCTTCACACGGGCCAGTATGCCGAGCACTTCCACCACAAGCGTGAGCGGAACGCGGAATTACGCCGACTTGTGGATGCCGCCACGTTGGCGCATCGCCTCTCGCTGCGCGTCAACGCGGGCCACGGATTGAACGGCGAGAATCTTCCCGTCCTCCATCTCGTGCCGCATTTGGTGGAGCTGAACATCGGCCACAGCATCATCAGCCGCGCGATGGCGGTGGGGTTGCCGAAGGCGGTGAAGGAGACGCTGGGCTTGTTGAAGGGCTACCGCGGTTGAGCGGCTTGTCATGATTCTCGGGACTGGCATTGATATCATCGAGGTCGCGCGTATCGCGCAGTCGTTCGAGAAGTTTGGCGAACGCTTCCTTAAGCGCATCCTGCGTCCGGATGAAATCGCGTACTGCCTCTCACATAAATTTCCCGCGCCGCATCTTGCCGCGCGGTTCGCAGCGAAGGAGGCGATCTCGAAGGCCTTTGGCACCGGCATCGGCGCGCAACTCGGCTGGCAGGACATCGAGGTGGTGCGGCGCGAATCGGGCGAGCCATTCGTGATTCTTCACGACAACGGACAGAAGCTGCTGGCCGCGCGCGGCGGGAATCGGGTTCACATCAGCCTCAGCCACACGGAGAACTACGCGACGGCGATGGCCATTCTCGAAGGCTGAGCGCGCTCAGTGTTTCTCGAGATATTGGATGGCGAGCTGGAGCACGGTGCGGATGACCGCCTGCCGTTCGGCGTCGAGCACCTTCCCGCCGCCGTGTTCGGTGATGTAGAAGCTGTCGATCGCCGCGCCTTTCTCCGTGCAAATCTTCGCCAGCGCGATGTCCAGCCCCAACTCGGCCAGCGTGTGCGAAATGGTGTAGAGCAAGCCGACGTGGTCCTCTGTCTCGATGTCCACGACCGTGGCGGCGGAGGAAGAATCGTTGTCGAAGGCGACGAGGGTCGGAATGCGCTCACCCTCGATCGACTGATACGGCGAGCTGACGGCGGACATCCGCGCGACGGCGGGCGCGAAGTCCACCTCCATGGTCAGGGCGCGGAGCAGTTGCGCCTCGAATTTCTCGCGCTCGGCGCGGTCGGGCAGTCGGCCGGTGCGCGCGTCGGTGACGAGGAATCGATCGAGGATCACCCAGTCCGCACGCGTGAAGATCTGCGCACCGAGGATGTTCAGGCCGGCGGCGGTGAGCGCGCCGGTGATGCGGCTGAAGAGGCCGAGGCGATCCCACGTGCAGACGGTCACCAAAGCGTAGCCGCGGTCCGGTTCGTTGTGCCATGCCACCGCCGGTTCCAGTCCGCGATCCTCGGCGATAACCTGCTGGATGAAGGTGTGGACCAACTTCAAATCCCGTGAGATCTCTTCGGCGGCGTGGATCTGGAAATAACGGGGCGGCAGGCCGGTGAAATGCGCGGCTAGCTCCTCTTCCTCCACGTCGTCGCCGGTCTGTTGGGCCACCTCTTTCGCGAGCGCTTCGCGTTGCGTTTCTTCCTCGTGCTGGAAATCCGTGCTGCCGGAAAAGAGCTGCTGCGTCTTGGTGTAAAGCGTCCAGAGCAGCGTGTCTTTGAAGCCGTTCCAGAGCTTGTCGCTGGTGCCGAGTGTGTCGGCGACGGAATGCAGCGTGAGCATCGTGAGCGTCTCGCTGGTGCCGACCATGCTGGCGAACTGGCGTATGGCCGCGGCATCCTCGAGATCGCGCCGTTGCGAGATGATCGTCATCAACAGGTGATGCTCGACGAGCAGTTGCAGCACGTGGCTGGCGTTTTCGTCGAGGCCGAGCCGCCGGGCCACGCGGCGGGCGAGCAGGGCGCCGGCCTTCTCGTGCTCGCCTTTGCCCTCCGACTTGCCGGCATCGTGCAACAGCAGCGCGAGATAAAGAACGAAGGGCCGCTCGACTTGCCGGAAGATTTCCTGATAACGGCCGTTGACGCTGCTGGAGCCGTTCCAGAACGAATCGAGTTTCTCGAGGCAGATCAGCGTGTGCTCGTCGACGGTGTACTGGTGGTAGAACTCGTGCTGCACGAGGCAGGTGAGGCGGCCGAACTCGGGCATGTACTTGCCGAGGAAACCGGTCTCGTGCATCAACCGCAGCACGGGGGCGACGTTGCCGCGCTGGTTGAGCAACTCGAGGAAGGTCTGGTGCACGTGTTCGTCGCGCAGGAAATCGCCGTCGGCGAGGTGCAGTTGCTGGCGGATCATCTGCGCGAGATCCGGGTGCAGCTTCAGTCCGCGCTGCTGCACATGCAGGAAGACGCGCATCAAGCGGCGCGGCTGGTCGCGAAAGACACGCGACGTTGCCGCGCTGATTTCAGTGCCGACGATTTTGAATCCATCCAGAACGAGCTCCTTCGGGCGACCGCGGATGAGGCCGGCAAGCGACGCCAGTCGGCTGGGCTTGGCCACGAGCGCAAGGCGTTGTTCGAGCGTGCGGGTGATGAGATCGATGTTGCGCGCGTGCGTGTAGTAGGCGTGCATGAAGCGCTCGAGGCGGCGGCTGGGCGAGCGGTCGGTGTAGCCGAGTTGGTAGGCGACATGTGGCTGGACGCTTTTGGTGAGCACATCGGCCGCGCGGTTGACGTGGTAATGCAGCTCGTTGCGGGCGCGCAGGTGGAAATCATAAGCTGCCTCGAGTTGGCGGGCCTCGGCGGCGCTGATCAATTCGCGCGTCTGCAACTCATCGATCGAACGCGTGCGGTGCTTGAAATGGGCCATCCAGAGGAGATTCTGGAAGTCACGCAGACCGCCGCAGCCGTTCTTGATGTTGGGCTCCTGCATCGTCGCGGAGTTGCCATGTTTCGCCCGGCGCGCCGTCTGGTCCTCCAGTCGCGCCGCCACGTATTCGTCCTCGTGCCCGGCAACGCACTTGGCGAGCACCACGCGCTGCATCCGGTCAAAGAGCGTCGCGTCGCCGGTGATGAGCCGCGCTTCGATGAGTGACGTCTTCGACTGCATGTCGCTGTTGGCGACCTTCACGCAATCCTCCACGCTGCGCACCGCGTGGCCGACCTTCAGCCCGACGTCCCAAAGCGTGTAAAGCAGGCCATCCGCGAGCGCGGCGAGATAGGGCGCGGCTTTGTTGCCGTGCACCTGCTCGCCGCCGTAGAGGAACATGATGTCGATGTCGCTGTGCGGATTCAACTCGGCACGGCCGTAGCCGCCGGTGGCGATCAAGGCGAGCGCGGGCGGCTTGTCGGGGGGCGCGGGCATCGTGGCTCGCACTGCGTCGAGGATGTGGCAGAGCAGCAGATCGAGCACCGCCGCACGGGCACGGCAAATCTCGCGTCCGCTGCCGCCGGCGCGATGCAGGATCTTCAGTCGGTGCGTCTCGACTTTGAGGTAGGCCTTGTAACGCGCCAGTTCCTGCGAAGGCAGTCGGCCCGGTGGCAACGGCAGACGTTGGTCGGCACTGGCTTTTATTTTTTCCAACAACGTCGGCACGGCCGGTAACAATGAGGACAAGCTATGGCAAAGGCAAGCGGCCCAAGGTAATCTGCCACAGCATCGCGTCGCGTCGCGGAGTGAACGGGCTGGAACTCGTCCGCTCGCCAGCCTAGAGTTCCCGCGCGTGCATCCAATCGCATTCAAACTCGGGAGCCTCGAAGTCCACTGGTACGGCGTGATGATCGCCGCCGGATTCCTCGCGGGCGTGTGGACGGCCAACCGCCGCGCCCGGAACGTCGGCCTCGATCCCGAGCTGATCACCAACCTGCTTTTCTGGCTGCTGCTCGCGGGCATTGTCGGCGCGCGCGCGCTGTACGTCGTCACCTATTGGCGTGAGGAATTTGCCGGCCGGCCGTTCTCGAAAATCTTCACCGAACGCGCGGGACTCGTCTTCCACGGCGGATTGATCGCCGCGATGTTTGTCGGCATCTGGTATCTGCGCGTGAAGAAACTGCCACTCTGGAAGACCGCCGATGTGCTCGCGCCAAGCATCGCGCTCGGTCACGCCTTCGGCCGCATCGGCTGTTTCATGACCGGCTGCTGCTACGGCGCGCCGTGCGATCTGCCGTGGGCCGTGCGGTTCCCGGACGGTCACGCACGTGCCGGCGAGTGGCTGCATCCGGTGCAGATTTACGAATCAATCGGCAACCTCGCTATCGCTGGGGCACTGATGTCGCTGTACAAGCGGAAGAAGTTCGATGGACAAGTCTTTGCCGCTTATCTGATGTGTTACGGCCTGCTGCGCGGCGCGCTCGAGATCTTCCGTGCGGATAACCAAGTCCGTTTCCTCGGCGGCAAGATTTCCACGGCCCAACTCATCAGCGCCGCGTTGATTGTCACCGGCGCGCTGCTCTGGCGGCGTTTGCGGAAGCGCGGCGTGAACGGGGGCTCCTAATTCGCGCAATGAGCACCGAGACCATCATCATCGAGCGCACATTGCTGCGGGGGCGGCTGGACAAGTTTCTGTGCGAGAAGTTTCCTGCCACCTCGCGCGGCACGTTTCAACGGCTCATTGAGGCGAGTGCCATCCTCGTCAACGGCCAACCGGTCAAGCCCACGCATCATCCGCGTGCGCGCGAAACAATCGAGATCCGCTGGCCGGAAATCCAGCCCGCCGAGGCGCGGCCCGAGGCGATGCCGCTCGACATTTTATTCGAGGACACCGATCTACTCGTGTTGAACAAACCGCCGGGGTTGGTCGTGCATCCCGCTGCGGGACACGCGACCGGCACGCTCGTGAACGCACTTTTGCACCATTGCGCCGGCCAGCTCAGCGGTATCGGCGGCGTGGCGCGGCCGGGCATCGTCCATCGTCTCGACAAGGACACCAGCGGCTGCCTCGTCGTGGCGAAGAATGACGCGACGCACCTCGCGCTTTCGGCGCAGTTCGCTTCGCGCAAGGTGGAGAAGATTTATCACGCCATTGTTTGCGGCGCGTTGTCGAAGAGAGAGGGAAGCATTCAGGCCGCCATCGCGCGCCACGCCGTGCAGCGCAAGAAAATGTCGGTCGTGACGCGAGGCGGCCGCGAGGCTCTCACCACCTATCGCGTGATCGAGTCGCTCGCTGGCGCGATGCTGGTCGAGGCGCGGATCTACACCGGCCGCACGCATCAGATCCGGGTCCACTTCGAGCACCTCGGCCATCCGTTGGTCGGCGACGCGATCTACGGCGAGCGCGCGAACCGGCGGCTTATCGAGTTGGTTGATTACGAAGCGCCGAGGCAGATGCTTCACGCGCGCCGGCTCGCGTTCGTTCATCCGCGCAGCACCAAGTCGCTCGCTGTCGAGGCGCCGAGGCCGGAGGATTTCGAGGAGACGTTGCGGATGCTGCGGAGTTGAGGGCACTTTGCGTTCACTTCCGCGTTGGGCAAAGCGCTCGCGCCAGTTTTCGCTTGGACGCCCCTTCGCGGACAGTTATGGTTACACCCCTTGTTTTTATGGCGAAGTTGACGATCAAAGATCTGGATGTGCGCGGCAAGCGCGTCTTCGTGCGCGTGGATTACAATGTTCCGATGGAAGAGGCGGGTGGCCAGATGGTCATCAACGATTCCACTCGCATCAAGGAGACGCTGCCGACGCTTCGCCTGCTGATCGAGAAGGGCGCGCGCATTCTCCTCGCCGCGCACCTCGGCCGCCCGAAAGGCCAGCGCGAATCTTCGATGAGCTTGCGTCCGGTGGCTGACAAGCTGGCGGAGATGATCCAGAAACCGGTCGCGTTCGTGGACGATTGCATCGGCGAGAAAGTGGAGCAAGCCGCTGCTGCTTTGAAGGAAGGCGAGATTTTATTGCTGGAGAATGTCCGTTACTACAACGAGGAAGAAGCCAACGACGGGGCTTTCGCCGAGAAGCTCGCCAAGGTGGTTGATGTGTATGTGAACGACGCTTTCGGCGCCGCCCATCGCGCGCACGCTTCGACCGAAGCAGTGGCCCGCGTGGTCGCCAAGCGCGGCGGCAAGTGCGCCGCCGGCCTGCTGATGGAGCGCGAACTGAAGTTCCTCGGTCACGAACTAAAGAACCCGGCACGGCCGTTTGTCGTCATCCTCGGCGGCGCGAAAGTCTCGGACAAGATCAAGGTCATCGACACATTGTTGGAGAAAGCTGACACGCTCCTCATCGGTGGTGCGATGGCTTATACCTTCCGTCTCGCGGACGGCAAGAAGGTCGGCAAATCGCTCGTCGAACCGGACAAGACGGATGTTGCCAAAGCCGCTGTGGCAAAGGCCAAAATGCGCGGCGTGCAGTTCCTGCTGCCGACGGACAACGTCGTGGCCACGCCGGTGGACAGCGGCAAGTTGAACAAGAAGGGCAGACCGATCTTCGATCTGCAGAACCCGCGCGTGAACAGTTCGCAGGATATTCCCGACGCCGAGGAAGGCCTCGACATCGGGCCTGAGAGTGCGAATCGTTTCGCCGAAGTGATTCGTGGCGCGAAGACGATTCTTTGGAACGGTCCGATGGGGATGTTCGAGGACAAGCGTTTTGCCGAAGGGACGAATATCGTGGCGCGCGCCGTGGTGGAAGCCACGCAGAAGAACGGCGCCAAGAGCATCATCGGCGGCGGCGACAGCGTGAAGGCGCTGAACAAGGCCGGCCTCGGCGACCAGGTGACTTTCATGAGCACCGGCGGCGGCGCGAGCCTCGAGTTCCTCGAAGGCAAGGCGCTCCCGGGCGTGGCGGCGTTGAGTGAGAAGTGATTTATCAACCCATTTTACAAATGAACAAAGACCGAAAGCTGATTATCGCCGGCAACTGGAAGATGAACAAAACCGTGGCCGAGGCGCTCGACCTCGTCAACGGACTCAAGATGGAACTGGCCACCGTGAAGGAAGTGGACGTGGTCGTCTGCCCGCCGTTCACCGCGCTGGACGGCGTTTCCAAGGCTGTCATCGGCACCAATATCAAGCTCGGCGCGCAGACGATGAGTGAGTACGGCTTTGGCGCTTACACGGGCGAAATCGCGGCGGGAATGCTCAAGGAATTCTCCGTACGCTACGTCATCCTCGGCCATTCCGAGCGCCGACAGATTTTCGGTGAGACCGACGCGCTCGTCGCGAAGAAGGCATTGGCCGTGCACGCGGCATCGCTCAAACCGATTGTGTGCGTGGGTGAAACGCTCGCCGAGCGCGAAGCGGGACAGACCGAGGCCGTTGTCGGTACGCAGTTGAAAGGCAGCCTCGTTGGTCTTACGCCGGAACAGATGGAAGAGACCATTCTCGCTTACGAACCGGTCTGGGCGATTGGCACCGGCAAGACGGCGACGACGCAGCAGGCGCAGGAGGTGCACGCGTTCATCCGCGCGCGGCTCGCGGCGCAGTTTGGCGAAACGGTTGCCAAACGTGTTCGCGTCCAATACGGTGGCAGCGTGAAACCGGCCAATGCCCGCGAATTGATGGGGCAGCCGGATGTGGATGGTGCGTTGGTGGGCGGCGCCTCGTTGGAGGTGCGCAGCTTTGCCGACATCGTGAAGAACTCGATCTGAACGGATAACTGACTTATGGATTTCGTGATTGGCTTGCTGACGGTCGTCCTCGTGGTGGACGCGCTGTTTCTGATTTTGCTCGTGCTCGTGCAGTTGCCGAAGAAGGACGCCGGCGTCGGCTCGGCCTTCGGCGGCGGCGCCACCGATGCGCTCTTCGGGCCCGGCAGCGGCAGCGTGCTGACCAAAGCCACCAAGTGGGCCACCATCATCTTCCTGGGCCTCGCGCTCACACTCTCGTTCCTTGGCGTTCAAGCCAAGCGCACCAAGAGCAGCAAGAGCGACGAGCTGCAGAAGAAATCCGCGCCGGCCACCACACCCCAGAAGCCCATCTTCCCCGGGATCCTGCCGCCGCCGACCAATACGCCCGCGTCCAGCACCAACAAGACTGCCGTCGTGCCGGCCACCAACAGTCTCTCCCCGGCGACGAACGCTCCAGTTGCGCCGAAGAAATAATCTCGCGCAATGATTCCTGCCTGCGACGCTCACGACGTGCCGTCCAGAATGAATCACTCTCGAAGAACACGCGGCCCACGGGTCGCGTGTTTTTCTTTTCTCGCACTGCTGCTGGCCGGGTTGGCGCTGGCGGGATGCGGCAAGAATGAGCCGCGCGCCGACATCACCATCATCAACGGCGCGGAACCCGAGTCACTCGACCCCGCCATCATCACCGGCCAACCCGATGGCCGCGTCGCCGGCGCTCTCTTCGAGGGACTCACGCGGTTGAACGCCAAAACCGCCACGCCGGAACCGGCGCTGGCGCAGCGTTGGGAGATTTCGCCCGACGGTAAGGTGTTCACGTTCCATCTCCGCACCAATGCGGTTTGGTCCACCGGCGGGCCGATCACCGCCGAGGATGTCGTCTATTCGT
>SIAT01000058.1 GCA_009691645.1 Pedosphaera sp.
CGACGCAGGCGAGGATTAACGAGGTGGAATGGTGGTTTGGAATGGTGGCTTGCGGTCGTTGGCGGGGTTCGCTAGTTTCGCCGGCATGGACAACAACCAACCCCCTCTCGTTCCGGCACAGTCCGCTCCCGCGAATCCGCCGGCCAAGAATGGCTGGATGTGGCTGCTCGTCGCCGCTCTGATGCTCGTTTCCGTCTGTGTAATGGGCGGGCTGATTGGACTGGTGATGGCTTTGGCACCGACTCAAATGGGCGGGGTGGATGCCGATGGCGAGGAGAGCTACCACCGGGTAGTCATCCGCAAGGGTGCCGGCGAGGACAAGATCGCCGTGGTGGATGTGTCCGGCTTGATTTCCAGTTTCTCATTCGACGCCAGTGGTCGCGGCTTGGTCACCGGCATTCGCGAGCAGTTGGCTCGCGCTGGTAAGGATGACGACGTGAAGGCCGTCATCTTGCGCGTGGATTCGCCCGGCGGCGAGGTGCTCGCTTCGGACGAGATTTACAAAGCCATCCGCGCCTTTCAGGGAAAATACCACAAGCCCGTCGTCGCCTCGATGGGCTCGGTGGCTGCTTCCGGCGGCTACTACGTGAGCGCGCCGTGCCGGCTCATCGTCGCGAACGAACTGACCATCACCGGCAGCATCGGCGTGATTATGCAGGGCTACAATTACCGTGGCTTGCTCGACAAAATCGGCGTTCAACCGATGGTTTTCAAGAGCGGCCGAAACAAGGACATGCTCAGTTCCACCAAGCTGCCCACCGAAATCACACCCGAAGAGAAGAAGATGGTGCAGGACCTCATCGACGAGACTTACCTCCGGTTCGTTGCCATCGTGAAGGAAGGCCGCACCGAGGCGCGTAAGAAAAATGAAAAGACCGTCCGCGCGCTCGCGGCCGATTGGCAGGAGTATGCCGACGGGCGGATCCTCACCGGCAAGCAGGCGCTCCAGCACGGCCTCGTGGACAAGCTCGGCAATTTCGATACCGCCGTGGAGGAGACGGAGAAACTCGTGGGCCTCGCCGAGAAAGCGGAGCTGATCCGTTATTCGGTGCCGTTCAATTTCGCCAACTTCTTTCGGCTCGTCGGCGAAGCGAAGACCAGCACGGTGAAGGTGGACCTCGGCGTCGAAGTGCCGAAGATTCGCTCCGGCCGGCTCTACTTCCTTTCGCCGTTCATTCTCGACTGAGATGGCAGTGAAGCAGGTCACGGTCATCGACCATCCGTTGGTGCAGGAAAAGCTCACGCGCCTGCGAGATAAACGTACGCCTTCGCCCGAGTTCCGCCGGCTGCTCGGCGAATTGGCCGTGCTGCTGGTTTTCGAGGCGACGCGCGATCTGCGCCTGCGTCCCACGCGCGTCCGCACACCGCTGGCATTGGCTCGCGGGCATCGGCTGCGCGACAACCTGCTGCTCGTGCCGGTGCTGCGAGCGGGCTTGGCATTGGTCGAACCGCTGACGCGTTTGATTCCCGAGGCGCGCGTGGGATTCATCGGCTTGCGCCGAAATGAAGAGACGCTCCAACCGGAGGCTTACTTGGAGAAGTTGCCGGATGACTTGAGCGACTGCGAGGTGCTGCTGCTCGATCCGATGCTGGCGACTGGCGGGAGCGCTTTGGCCGCGCTGGAGATGCTCGCCGCGCGCGGCGCGCGGCGGATTCAACTGGTGAACGTGCTGGCTGCGCCGGAAGGGATTCGAAACGTGCACGCCCGATTCCCGCGTGTCGCTATTTACACCGCGGCCTTGGACAAACGCCTGAACAAGCTCGGCTACATCGTGCCCGGTTTGGGCGATGCCGGCGACCGCGCGTTCGGCGTGTGAATTTCTTCTGCTTGCCAGCGACGCCGTGCCTTCTTAGTTTCCGCGCGCAATGCATCCCGAGAATCTTTTGATCATCGCCGACAGCGAGCATGACGCTGACATGCTTTACGCCGTCGGGATGTTTGTGCCGGATCCGTTCATCTACCTGCGTCTGGCGGGCAAAGGGCACATCGTCGTGAGCGATCTTGAAATCGATCGAGCGAAGAAACAGGCGCCTCACTGCCGAGTGCTGTCGCTCAGTCGCTACGTGAAATTGCTTCGCGGAAAGAACGGCAAGAATCCCACGCTCTCGCAGGTCGCCGCGCATATCCTCCGCGAACGGCGGTTGAAGAAGGTCCATGTGCCGCCCAGTTTCCCCGTCGGTTACGCCCGTCAACTCCGCGACTGCGGCATCGCAGTGCAGGAGACCAAAGGCGGTTGCTTCCCCGCGCGCGAAATCAAGACTGCCGACGAGGTGAAGAAACTCAGCGCTGCGCTGATGATGGCCGAGGTCGGAATGGCCGAGGGGATTCACGCGCTCAAAGCGTGCAAGATTGGAAAGGGTCATCAGCTTTTCTATCGCAGCCTTCCGCTGACTTCCGAGAAGCTCCGTTCCATCATTGATGTCGCCATCATCCAAGCCGGTGGACTCGCCAGCCACACCATCGTGGCCGGTGGCAATCAAGGTTGCGATCCGCACGAACGCGGCTACGGCCCGTTGCTCGCCCACGAGCCGATCATCCTCGACATCTTTCCGCGCTCGCAGAAGACCGGTTACTTTGGCGACATCACTCGCACCGTCGTCAAAGGCCGCGCCAGCGAGGCTGTCCGTCGCCTTTATCACACCGTGGCCGAGGGGCAGGATCTTGGCATCGCGCAAGTCCGCGATGGTGCCCGCGGTCGCGACGTGCACCAAGCCGTCCTCGATTTTTTCGTGAAGCGCGGTTACAAGACCGGCAAGCGCCGCGGGCACATGGAAGGCTTCTTCCACGGCACCGGTCACGGCCTCGGGTTGCAGATTCACGAAGCTCCGCGCATCAGTCCCGCCTCGTCGGACACTCTCCGCGCCGGCCATGTCATGACCGTCGAGCCGGGCTTGTACTATCCCGGCACCGGCGGCGTGCGACTCGAGGACGTCGTGCTGGTCACAGCCAAGAGTTGCCGTAATTTGACGAAGTTCGAGAAAGCACTCGAGGTGTGACGCCGTTGTGCCGTGTGTGTGGAGCTTTTAATCGTTTGCCAGCAATGCTTGATTTTTAGCCGATTGCTGCCACAAGTTTGATTGTGCCTCTGCGAGGCGTGAAGGAGTGCCTATGTTCGCTATGATGATTCTGGACCAGTGGTGGTGGCTGATGTTGCCCGGGCTGCTGCTCGGCATCTACGCCCAAATCAAGCTGAGCTCGACTTATAAGAAATACCTTCAAATCGAAGGGGCTTCTGGCAAGACCGGCGCTGAAGCCGCGCGCGTGATCCTCGACCGCAACGGCCTTCACAACGTGCCGGTCCACGAACAAGGCGGCCGGCTCACCGATCATTACGACCCGACCAAGCGCGCTCTCGTACTCTCGTCGGACAACTATCACGGCACTTCTCTCTCGGCCATCGGCGTCGCGGCGCACGAGGCCGGTCACGCCCTCCAGCACAAGGAAGCGTACGTGTGGCTCACGCTGCGCATGAAGGTGGTACCCGCCACGCAGTTCGCGAGTTGGGCGGTGTTCGGCATCGTCCTGCTGAGCATGTTCCTCGGGATGGCGTTCGCGAGGAAGGTCGCGCCCTACGCCGTCGGGATCTTCGCGGTCATCGCCTTTTTCCAACTCATCACATTGCCGGTCGAGTTTGATGCCAGCGACCGCGCCAAGGAACAGTTGAAGAAGCTCGGTCTCGTCCGCGACAATGAAAGTGCCGGCGTGAGCAAGGTGCTCAGTGCCGCCGCGCTCACGTATGTCGCCGCGATGATCTCGTCCGTCATGGAGTTGCTCCATTGGATCCTCATCGCCCGCAGTGGCGATGATAGTTGAGCGCCGTGCATTGCGGCGGTTGATTATTTCCGACGGCGCCCGATTGAGGGAGTCGCCGCGAGTCGTGCCGGTCGTTCTACAACCAATCCGAACTATGGCAAAAAAAACAAAACCCGCCGCCCGCGCCGTCCCCATCACCCGCACCAGCAAAGCTGCCAAAACCAAGCCAGCCGTCGCGAAACCCGCCAAACCGGTTGCACGAGCCAAGCCCGTGATTATTGTCCAGCCTTCCAAGCGGGTGAAAGCTGCGCCGTCCGCCAAGTCGGCGAAGAATTCGAATGGCGCGGTGGGTGTCGTCCCGCAGATTACCCCGCGCGAGTTTGAGACTTCGTTGAAACCGGTGGTGGTTCCCCCTCATCCCGAGGATCACGCGCGGCAGCCTTACGATGGCGACACGGCCATCAAGCTCTACCTGCGCGAAATCGCCCAGACTCCGCTGATCACGGTTCAGGAGGAGATCACTCTCGCCGCCCGCATCAAGCGCGGCGACAAGGCTGCCGCCGAGCACATGATCAAGGCCAACCTTCGCTTCGTCGTGAAGATCTCGCGCGACTACGATGGTCTCGGCCTTCCGCTGCTCGACCTCATCAACGAGGGCAACATGGGGCTGATGAAGGCCGTCGCTCGCTTCGACCCAGCCAAAGGCGGCAAGCTTTCCACCTACGCCGCGTGGTGGATCAAGCAATCCATCAAACGCGCGCTGGCGAATCAATCCAAGACCATCCGCCTGCCGGTGCATCTCGTGGACAAGATCTCCAAGATGCGCTACGCCGCGATGAAGTTGCAGGAGATGTTCGGCCGCGAACCGACCGACGACGAGTTGGCGCATGAACTCGGGATGACTTCCGCGCGCGTCACGCAGCTTCGCACCGCAGCCATCCGCCCCGCGTCGCTCGACGCGCCCGTGGGCGATGACGAGAATTCCGACACGCTCGGCGACCTCGTCGAGGACGAGCACGCTCACACGCCGTATCAGGATCTCGAGGAGAAGACCGTCACCGCGATGCTCCGCGAAATGGTCGCCATGCTCAGCCCGCGCGAGGAGGATATCCTTCGCTTCCGCTTCGGTCTCGACGGCGGCACCGAGAAGACGCTCGAGGATGTCGGCGCGAGGTTCGGTGTCACACGCGAGCGCGTGCGGCAGATCCAGAACATCGCCCTACTGCGCTTGCGTAAAATGATCAGCCTCCTCGAGCGAGTGAGGGAGTAAACCGCCATCCGCATGAGCCACGCCGTCACCGTCGCCGATCTCCAGAACGCCGTTCGCAACGTCCCCGATTTCCCGAAGCCGGGAATTCAGTTCAAGGACATCACGCCCCTCCTCGCTGACCCGCGTCTCTTCGCCGGTGCGATTGATCTGATGACCGACGGCTACGCGCCCGGGTCGGTGGATGCCGTCGTCGGCATCGACGCGCGCGGTTTTATCTTCGCCGCCGCCGCCGCGCAAAAGCTCAAGTGCGGTTTCGTGCCCGTGCGCAAGAAAGGCAAACTTCCTTATCAAACGGTCGAGCAAAGCTACGATCTCGAGTACGGCTCGAACACCGTGGCGATGCACGTGGACGCCGTGAAACCCGGCGCGCGCGTGCTCTTGCTCGATGATCTGCTCGCGACCGGCGGCACCTCCGCTGCGGCTTTCGCGCTACTGCACAAGCTCGGCGCGCGCGTTCTCGGGGCCCGCTTCCTCATCGAGTTGAAGTTCCTCGACGGCCGCGCCAAGCTCCCGGACGTGTCGGTCCATTCCCTCATCATCTACTGAACGGCGGCTTGTAACCCTCGCCCGCTTCCCTCACCCTCGCGCGCGTGATGGACTGGCTCCAAGCCCTCGACGTCGCCCTTTTCCGTTTCGCCAATTCGGCCTGTGCCAACGCGTTCTTCGATTGGCTCATGCCGATCCTGAGCGACGACAAGTTCTTCTTTCCGTTCATCGGCATCGGCGCCGTCGGCCTGCTCTGGAAGGGCGCGCGTCGTGGCCGCCTCCTCGTCTGTCTCCTGTTGCTCGGTGTGCTGGGCGACGTGCTTATCTGCGACACCATCAAGAAGAGTGTGGCGCGTCCGCGGCCTTTTGCCGCCATCGGTTCGGTGCGTCAAAAGAACTATCAGAAACCCGGCTACACCGTGACGCCTGCCGAAGTGGCCAAGCCACCGAGCGAAGGATTCGGGCGCCGCAGCATGCCGAGCGGCCACTCTTTCAATTCCTTCTGCGCCGCGATGCTCGTTCTGCTTTTCTATCGCCGCGCTGGCTTGTGCGTTCTCGTGTTCGCCGCCGGCGTTGCTTTCTCGCGTGTGTATAACGGCGTGCATTATCCGAGCGACGTGACCGCCGGCGGCCTGCTCGGGGCCGGGTATGCGATCGCGTTGGTTGTCGGCCTCGACTGGCTTTGGCGGAAGATCGGCGCGAATTGGTTTCCGCTTTGGTGGCAGCGCTTTCCTTCATTATTGAATCCCGACGCAAAGAGCGAAGACTCCACTCGTCATCAGTCGGCCACCATCCACCAGCATTGGGTACGGCTCGGGTATCTGCTCATCGCCGTCCTTTTCTGCGTGCGACTTGCCTACATCGCCGGTGACACCATCGAACTGAGCGAGGACGAGGCTTATCAATGGCATTGGGCCAAGCATCCCGCGCTCTCCTACTTCAGCAAACCGCCGATGATCGCCTACGCGCAGGGACTCGGTACCGCGGTCGCGGGTGATAACGCCTTCGGCGTGCGCTTGCTCTCGCCCATCATCGGCGCCCTCATCCAACTGTTGCTCCTTCGGTTTTTCGCGCGTGAAGTGACCGCTCGCGCCGGGTTCTGGCTTGTCGCCATCGTCATCACCACCCCACTGCTTGCAGTCGGTTCGATGTTGATGGTGGTGGATTCCGTCACCGTTCTTTTCTGCACACTCGCGATGTTCTCCGGTTGGCGCGCGGTGAAGGAGGATTCCACCAAACATTGGCTTCTCACCGGCCTCTGGATGGCGCTGGGTTTTCTCAGCAAATACATCACGCCGTTCCAAGTGCTCGGTTGGATTATTTTCTTCTCTCTCTGGAAACCGGCGCGCGCGCGACTGCGTCGGCCCGGCCCGTGGTTCGCGCTCGGGATTGCTGCGCTCGGCGTTGTGCCGGTGTTGATTTGGAATCAGCAACACGATTGGATTGCCCTTCGTCACAACGTCGAGCGCGCCGGTCTCGCGCATGAATGGCGTTTCAATCCGAACTTCGCCGTGGATTTCTTCGTCGCCGAGTTCGGTCTGCTAAACCCCATCTTCTGCGTCGCTGCCATCTGGGCCGTTGTCGTCACGCTGCTGCGTCATCGTCACGATCCGCTTCGGCTTTTCCTCTTCAGCATGAGTGTGCCGATCTTCGTCATCTACATGCTCTGGACCCTCCGCGCGCGCGTTCATCCGAACTGGCCCGCGCCCGCCATCCTGCCGCTGCTCGCGTTGATGGCGTTGCACTGGGAGAACCGTTCGCGAGAAACGGGCGCGATGGCAATCAAGCGCTGGCTCGGTGCCGGCGTTGCTTTGGGGTTCGTCGTCGTCGTTTTCCTGCATGACACCGGCCTCATCACGAAGATCACCGGCAAGTCGATCCCGCATCAGAAGGATCCGCTCGCGCGCGTGCGTGGTTGGTCGGCCACGGCGCGAATCGTCGAAACGGAACGGCAGAAGCTCGCCGAGGTTTCCGGCGGCCTTTCCGTTTTTATCATCGGCTCTCATTACGGCATCACCTCCGAGCTTTCCTTTTACATTCCCGAATCGCGTGCGCGCGTCGCCGCTGGCAGGGAGGCGCTGGTCTATTACCAGTCGAGCGATCATCCCGAGAATCAATTTTATTTCTGGCCCAGCTACACGCACTACAAAGGCGACAGTGCGATTTATGCGCAGATCGTGAAGAGCAGTGCCAAGCCCGGCCCGCCGCCGGAACGGCTCGTGAAGGAGTTCGGCAGCGTCACGGACCTCGGTACGCGCGAGGTCGTCGCCGGCGGTAAAGTCGTCCGCACACTTCAACTCTTCGCCTGCCGCGATCTGCGATGATGATCGAACTGGGTTGCCAACACCGTTTCGCCGTCCGCGACTACGACCTCGCCGCGACGCTCGGCTGCGGGCAGGCCTTCCGCTGGCGCGAGCGCAACGGCGTGTGGGAAGGGGTTGTGGATGGACGCTGGGTGAGCCTGCGCCAGCCGGATGAGGGCTCGATTCTCGCGCTCACCGCCGCGCCTCAAGCGGACTGGGACTGGCTCGCCGATCATCTCCAGACGACGGTTGATCTGTCCGCCGTGCTCGCCACGTTTCCTGATGATGCGCCGATGCGCGCGGCGGTCGCGCATGGCCGCGGCCTGCGTCTTCTTCAGCAGGAGCCGTGGGAATGCCTTGCCTCGTTCATCTGCTCCTCGACGAAGCGGATCGTGCAGATCCAGCAGATCATCGCGTTGCTCAGCGAACGTTTAGGCGAACCCGTCGCCGTCCCACACGGCCACGCGCCGGCGTTTGCCTTCCCATCGCCGGAACGCCTCGCCGCGGCGAGCGAGGCCGAGCTGCGCCTGTGTAAGATGGGCTTTCGCGCGCCGAACCTTCGCAATGCCGCGCTGCAAGTCTCCAGCGGCGGCCTGCGTCTGGTGGATCTGCACTCGCATTCCTGCGCGATCGCGCGCGTGGAATTGGAGAAGCTCCCCGGTGTGGGCCGCAAGATCGCCGATTGCGTGTTGCTGTTCGCGTACGGTTTTCAGCAGGCGTTCCCCGTGGATGTCTGGGTGATGAAGGCGCTGCGCCAGCTCTATTTCCCGCGCCGGCGTCCCACTCCGCAACGGCTTCGCAGCTTTTCCGAAACCCATTTCGGCGCCAACGCCGGCTACGCGCAGCAGTATCTCTTCCACTACATGCGTACTCGCGGGCGGAGAAAGAAATGAACCGTTCGAAGCCCACATCATTGGACGTTCTGTTCACACCGGCCGAGTTCGAGGCGCTTTCATCGCGCGATCTTTCGGGCACGACCTGCGTTGTGTTCGACGTGCTCCGCGCCACGAGTTCGATGATCACGGCGCTGGCCAACGGCGCCGAGGCGATCCTCCCCGCGGCCGATATTCCCGAGGCGATGGAGATCCATCGGCAACGGCCGGAAGTGCTTTTGGCGGGCGAGCGAGACGGTCTTCGGATCGGCAGGGAACTCACCGGCAGCGTCGCTTTCGACCTCGGCAATTCACCCCGCGAGTTCACCGCGGAAAGGGTGGCCGCCCGGACCATCGCGATGACCACCACCAACGGCACGCGCGCACTCAAGGCCTGCGCGAACGCCCGCACCGTGCTGATTGGCGCGTTCCTGAATCTCGGCGCGCTCACGGCGTGGATTGACCGCGAGCGCCCTAGCCTCCTCCTCCTCGTCTGCAGCGGCACCCGCGAAGAAGCATCGTACGAGGACACGCTCGGCGCGGGCGCCCTGTGCGCCGCCGTGTGGAGTTCCTACGCTTCAGGGCACGTGGCTGATTCCGCCCAGATCGCCCGCGAGATTTACCTTGCTGCCAAGGGTGACCTGCTCGCGGCCGCCGGTCGCCACGCCCGCAACGCGCGCCGACTGCTGGAGATGCCCGACATTCGGGACGATGTGGCCTTCTGCCTGCGCCTCGATGCCCATCCCATCCTTGCCGTGCTCGGGAAAGATGGCCGTGTTCGTCGCGGCTAAGGCCTTGCCGGGATCCAAATCCTCTGTTCCAACGGTCATTCCTGATGTGACAGGTCATGCAATTGCCTTGTCCATGGAGGGACAAAGCAATTTCACCCTCCGAACCGCCTTGTTTACCCTTTGGCAACGCGCTGATCGTGCCGATCACGGCGCGATTCTTTGGCGAAAGGTCCGCCAATTGAGGCGGAACGCTGGGCTGAATTCGTGCGGCTTCTCAGTCATCCAGCGATCGAGCGCGGCGGGCGCGATCCATCGCCCGTCGTC
>SIAT01000059.1 GCA_009691645.1 Pedosphaera sp.
CTCGCGCAATCCCGTACGCAACCACGCCACCGCGAAAAATGCCACCAGCACCACCGTTCCCCAGCGCGCCGCACCCCAAGCGAGGCGGCGCCAGGAAAATGTGTTCAACGGCAGCGGCTCGGGGGCGCGCGCCTGCGAATAGGCGTCGGCCATTTCCCGCAAATCGGAACGGATCTGATCGTGCTCGGCTCGCAATTCCCTAAACCGCGCCGGTCTAAAAAGGAGCCCGATCTGGCGCCACCAAGCTGGACTGGTGCGCTCCACGCGATACCAGTAATCCAAGGCCAAGAGGCCGGCGAACGGCATCCCAACCAGCGACGTCCACACCACCCACGGGAGGAAATAGCCGGCCATCCACCAAGCGTGGAACGCATACCATGCGGCGTAAATCGGCAGGCCCAACCCGAAGCGGACCAGGGCAATCGTGGTTCGACCCGGTGCCTGCACCCGGCGCGCGACAAAGCGCGTCAGCAGGAAAGGCAGGAGATGGTACAAAGTGCCGACCAGCACCAGCAACTTCCATAAGCCAAGGACCATGAACAACGCTTCACCCAGCAGCAGGAGGGCGAGCCAAATTCCCCGCCGGCGCAGGATCACGGAACGCGCCGTCAACCCTGCGGCGGCGAGCCGATCATTGCTTTGCTGGATTCGGCCGGCCATCGCCTCCGCGCGCGGGCGGTCGGTGTCCAGGAAATGATTCATCGCATCCGCCAAGCGTTTGCGCTGGCGCAACCGGGCGAACGGATTCTGGGCACTCGCGTCGGGCGGGGGCAGCAGGACCTCGAGGTCGTCCAAGATTGGCTCCAGGGATGCTTCCTCCAAATGAACGACCAGTTCCTTGAGGCGGCGATCGATCTCGACCGAGAGCTGGCGGATGGCTTGCCGATCATCGCCAGATTGGTTCACCAGCCAGGCGTTGACGTCCATTGGCTTGCCGACGCGAATCCAGACCGCACTGCGGAAGCGTTCTTTACTTTCGTAATTCAGTCCGATGGGGACAAGGTTGAGCGCCACCGCGCCCTCGCGGACGGCTTGGATGGCCATGCGCGCCGCACCCGACTTGACGTTCTCAACCCGCGCTGCATCGTGACTCTTGCCTTCGGGGAATATGCCGATGGCATCGCCTTGCTTGAGTTGCTCGGCGGCCACGGCCAGGGACGTCAAATTCCGCTTCACCAGCGAGGGGTCGTCGCTTCGCCGATAGACTGGCACCATGCCGAGTGCGAGCAAGACCCGACCGAAGAGCGGGATCTGAAAGAGGGACGCCTTGGCCAGAAACCTCACCGGCCGGCGGGCGGCGATGCCGACGAGCACGGCATCCAGCAACGAATTGGGATGGTTCGCTACCAGCAACAGCGGACCTTCCTCTGGCAAATTCTCGCCACCGGTAATCTCGATGTAGGGATAATAACGCCGCACGAATCCCCGCACTACCTTCCGTGCGAGGCGCCTGAAAATGGATGGCTTGGCTACGCCCATGTTCTCTCTCCGACCGTGCCGTCGGGGACGCCCAGTCTAGGTTTCGATAGTTTCGCAAAGTCCTCACCCGGTCCGCCAGCAGGGTCAATCCACGAACTGACAGAAATTTGCTTTCCGGACGCTGCGCGGTTCAGGGAGAATTGCGCCGTGTTCATGGCGGGCACCCTGCGCTTCCCGTCCCGCAAATCAACTCCCATTCCGATCCCCGCCGGGAAAGCCCCTCGCTAAATCCCCCAATATCCTTCCACAACGGCTCCAGGACGGCCTTTACCGCCTTCGCCCGAGGCGTGTGTGCGTGTACGTGGGGGAGGGGGTAAAATCTCGGCTTTTTCGAAAGGTTTTTCCCCAGTACGCACCGTCGAGCGATTGGAGCACCGCCGCCAAAAGCGCGCCTTCGGCTCCGGCGCGGCAGGCCAGTCCCAAGCGCAAAAACCCTTCAGCCGACTCCGAGCGCAGCGTGTGTGTGACGAGAAAGACCTCGAACCGGCGCCCAGCGCGGTTGCGGTTCGACAGCCTTCCTCGCCAACCGCCCGCGGCCGTCGCGCGATCGAGCCTGTGCAGAAATGTTTCGCTCACATCCTGCGGTGTGAGCAATCGCGGCAACCGACCGACGAGTTCGGGTTGCCGCCAGCCGTACACGCGTTCGAACGCGCGGTTGACGCGAACGAACCGGTTCTCGCGATCCGCCACCGAGACGGGGAAAGGGATTGCCTCAATATCCAGGGATAAGCCGCTGGGCATTTGCTGCGAAGGAGGCACGGGGATACAAGGCACCCTGTTGCACCGGTTATCAAGTCGCTCCAAACGGGTGCGCCGCGCTGTTTGGCCAAACCGCTCATTTACCGCAGAGCCACGGGGACGCAAAGAGGTGTTTCCCTTCAGACTCCGCGCCTCCGTGGGTCTGTGGCGGGGATTCGCGACGATGGAATTTTCAAGCAGGCTTCAGAAAAAGAAAAAGGCGCCCCGGAAACCGGGGCGCCTGTTTGAGAAAGACAGGATTACTTCGTGCCGAGGATCGCGTCCTTGGCGGCCTTGGCAACGCGGAACTTCACGACGCGCTTGGCTTTGATGTGGATCGCTTCGCCGGTCGCGGGGTTGCGACCCATGCGCGCCTTGCGGTTCACGAGCACCAACTTGCCGAGGCCCGGCAGTGTGAAGGTGTTCTTGGCGTTCTTGTACGCGAGCGCGGCAATCTCTTCGAGAGCGTGGACGGCTTGCTTCTTGGTGACGCCAATCTTCTCAGCGAGAGCGGCGGCGGTCTGGGACTTGGTCAGGGCTTTGGCCATATAGGTTGGTTGATTTAGGTTGTTGTCCGTTCCTTGTTTCGTCTTGCGACTTGGTGATATGTAATCCGCTCGCTCAACACGGTGCAAGTGAAAAAACATCTTTTACTCATATTTTTTCCATTTTTGAAAACCGCCGCCGACGCATGAACTGAACTTGACTTGCCGCACACGCCCCGCAACATACGCGAGCGTGGAGAAAAAGGTCATTGATTGCGGCCTGCGCTACGAGATCGTCCGGCTCATCCACGCCGGCGGGATGGGCGTGGTGTACGAAGCCAAACAGTTCGGCGTGCGCGATTTCGTGAAGCGCGTGGCCATGAAACTCATCGGCGAGAAACATGCGCGCGACCCTGATTTCATGGAGGATTTCATCGGTGAAGCGCGGCTCGTCGCCGACTTGATCCACACCAACATCGTCCAGACCTATCACCTCGGACAAGCGGACGGCAGCCTGTTCATCGTGATGGAATTGGTGAACGGCGTGAACCTCCAGCAGCTCCGCCAGCAGGCCGCCGATCAACGCGCGATTATCCCGCGCGAACTGGCCGTGCTCATCGCCAGCCGCGTCTGCCGCGGCCTCTCCTACGCCCACGCCAAATCCACCCCCGACGGGGCGCCGCTCCATCTGGTGCACCGCGACGTCTGCCCCAAGAACATCATGGTCTCCTTCGAAGGTGACGTGAAGCTGAGCGACTTCGGCGTGGCCAAAGCGCGCGGCTATCTGAAGAACGACGACGCCGAAGTGCGCGCCGGCAAGGTGGATTACATGAGCCCCGAGCAGGCCGACTATCAACCCACCGACCCGCGCTCGGACATTTTCTCCACCGGCGTGGTGCTCGCCCAACTCCTCGTCGGCTACAACATCTTCCGCGCCGAAACTTCCGATGCCTGCATCGAGAACATCCGCAAACTGCCCATCCCCGACTTCCGCAAACTCAGCAAACAGATTGACGACCGGTTGGACCACATTCTACAACGCGCCCTGCAACGGGATTTGAAACAGCGTTATCAGTCGGCCAGCGAAATGCTCTACGACCTCGAGCACTACATCTACCACGCCGGCTACGGCCCGACCAACGAGACACTCGGCAAGTACGTGCGCGATCTCTACAACGGCAAGCCCGTCGCGGTGCGCACTAGGAAATCCACCGGCATGCACACGATCCACACCCGCGTCCTCGTCAAAAAGAAGAAATGAAACGCCGCAACACCACCGTCACCCTCGGCTTGCTCCAGCACGCCTGCTCCGAGAAACCCGAGGCCAACCTGAAGAAGACGCTCGCCGCCGCCGAGCGCGCGGCCAAGGACGGCGCGCAGATCATCTGCACTCAGGAACTGTTCCGCTCGCAGTACTTCTGCCAGAGCGAGGACCACAAATACTTCGACCTCGCCGAACGCATTCCCGGACCGAGCACGCAGGCATTCCAGAAGCTCGCGAAGAAGTACAAGGTCGTCATCATCGCCTCGCTCTTCGAGAAACGCTCAGCGGGCCTTTATCACAACACCGCCGTCATCATTGACGCCGATGGTTCGCTGCTCGGCATCTACCGCAAGATGCACATTCCCGACGACCCGCTCTTCTACGAGAAATTTTATTTCACACCCGGCGACACCGGCTTCCGCACCTGGCAGACAAAGCACGGTAAGATCGGCGTGCTTATCTGCTGGGACCAATGGTATCCCGAAGCCGCGCGGCTCACCGCGATGCAGGGCGCGGAGATTCTTTTTTATCCGACGGCCATCGGCTGGCATCCGAGCGAGAAAAAGGAATACGGCACGAACCAGCACGGCGCGTGGGAAACCATCCAGCGCAGCCACGCCGTGGCCAATGGCTGCTACGTGGCCTCGGTGAACCGCATCGGCCTCGAACGCCCCATCGGCGGCGATGGCCTCGAGTTCTGGGGACAAAGCTTCGTGGCCGGCACGAGCGGCCAGATCCTCTCCAAAGCCAGCGTGAACAAAGAGGAAAACCTCCTCGTGCCAATCGACCTCGCGAAAGTGGATGTCACGCGCACTCACTGGCCCTTCCTGCGCGACCGCCGCATCGACGCCTACGGCGGCATCACGCAGCGACTGCTGGATTGATGGCCACGCCCGCGATTCCCCCGCCCTACCGCGGCCGGCTTGCACCCTCGCCCACCGGCCATCTCCACCTCGGCCACGCGCGCACTTTTTGGACAGCACAACAGCGCGCACGCCGACAGAACGGCACGTTAATCCTGCGCATGGAAGACCTCGACGGGCCGCGCTGCAAACCGGAGTTCGCCCGCGCCGCCCTCGATGATCTGAAATGGCTCGGCTTCGAATGGAGTGAGGGACCGGACTGCGGCGGCCCTTTCGCATCCTACAATCAGAGCGAACGGATGATTCACTACCGCGCCGCGTTCGATCTGCTCAAGGCCGGCGGCTTCATCTATCCCTGCGCCTGCTCGCGCAAAGACATCCAGCAAGCCATCGCCGCGCCGCACGCGGAAGATGGTGAACCGATCTATCCCGGCACTTGTCGGAACAAAGTTCCATCAACCCTCAACCGCCAGCCATCCACTCAAGCGAACTGGCGGTTCCGCGTGATGGACGGCGAGGTGGTCGAATTCGTGGACGCACGGTGCGGTCCGCAGCGGTTCGTGGCCGGTCGTGACTTCGGCGATTTCCCCGTCTGGCGACACGACGATTTGCCGAGTTACCAACTCGCCGTGGTGATGGATGACGCCGTGATGAAAATCACCGAGGTGGTGCGCGGCGAGGATTTGTTGCTCTCCACCGCGAGGCAATTGCTCCTCTACCGCGCGCTGAATCTCACGCCGCCGGCGTTCTATCATTGCCCGCTGATGCGCGATGAGAAGGGTGAACGCCTCGCCAAACGCCACGATGCGCTGAGCCTGCGAACATTGCGGGAACACGGCGCGGCACCGGAGGAAGTGCGCCGCGAGTGGGATTGAAACTTACTTCGGCGCCTGCTCCGTGCTGTGCGAATGACCTTCGACGGAACACGTCGGCGGTTCCTTGAGCGACTTCACCACGTAGGTTCCACCTGCTGGGCAGAGCGGCACCATCTTGCCCTTGAGATACTCGGCGGCCTCCTCAAGTGTCACCGAGGCGGAGGAGGGCTTGCGATTCTCGACCGCCCAAAGCTGCATCGCACCCTCGATGTTCTGGAGGTTGGCGATGCACACGTTGCGCTGGGCGATCTCGCGCGACTTGATTACGTTCGGCACCGCGACCGCCGCGAGCAGGCCGATAATCATCACCACGATCATAATCTCGACCAGTGTGAATCCCGCCTGTTTGGAAATCTGAATCTTCATAATTCGTGATTAACATTAAGACAGGAACCGCATTTCCTGTCCAATCCCCTTTTGGGACGGAAACCAGCGGTGAAAGGTTACTTCGCCAAGTGACACGCCGCCCAGTGGCCGGGCGCCACTTCGCGCAGCGCCGGCAGTTCCACCTTGCACCGCGCTTCGGCAACCGGGCAACGCGGATGAAACGGACAACCGCTCGGCGGATCGATTGGCGACGGCACATCGCCCGGCAGCACGATGCGCTGGCGCTTTGAATCCGGATCCACCACCGGCACCGCCGAGATGAGCGCCTGCGTGTACGGATGCTTCGGCTCGCGGCAGACCGCGCGCGACTCGGCCAACTCCACCACCTTGCCCAAATACATCACCGCCACGCGCCGGCTGATGTGCTCCACCACCGCCAGATCGTGCGCGATGAAAAGATACGCCAGCCCCTTCTGCACCTGCAGATCCTTCAGCAGATTGATGATCTGCGCCTGCACGGAAACATCGAGTGCGCTCACCGGTTCGTCGCACACGATCAACTGCGGCTCCACCGCCAGCGCGCGCGCGATGCCGATGCGCTGCCGCTGGCCGCCGCTGAATTCGTGCGGGTAACGCTGCGCATGAATCGGGTCGAGACCGACCGCCAGCAGCAGCTCCTTCACACGCGCGTCGCGGGCATCGTCGTCCGCCGCCAGTTTGTGGATGTCAATCGCCTCACCGATGATCTCGCCGACGGTCATACGCGGATTGAGCGAGCCGTACGGATCCTGGAAAATCATCTGGAACTTGCGACGACGACGGCGCAATTCCGCCCCGTCCATCCGCGTGATCTCCTCGCCCTCGAACGAGACCGTGCCCGCCGTCGGCTCGATCAAGCGGATGATCGCGCGTCCGAGCGTCGTCTTGCCGCAACCGCTCTCGCCCACCAACCCAAGCGTCTCGCCCGGCCCCACCTCGAGGCTCACACCGTCCACCGCCTTCACATGCGCCCGCACGCGACTGAACAGCCCGTGTTTCACCGGGAAATGAACTTTGAGATTTTGGACTTGAAGGAGGCTCATCGCGACAAAGCGGAGTTCATTTGTTCCAAAGCGGGCAACGCACCCAATGGCCCGGCTCGACTTCGATCAATTGCGGCATCTGCGTCTTGCACTCGGCCTGCGTTTTCGGACAACGCGGATGAAACCGGCAGCCGCTCGGAAACGCGCCCGGCGCCGGCACCGTGCCGGGAATCGCGCGCAGACGGTCAGCCTCGCGGCCGATGACCGGCACCGACTCCATCAACGCCTGCGTGTACGGATGCAGCGGCTTTTTGAGCAGCGCGCGCGCAGGCGCGACTTCCACCACCTGCCCCGCGTACATCACCGCCACGCGATCGGCAATATCACCGACCACACCGAGATTGTGCGTGATGAGCAGGATGCTCATCCCGAGGCGCTGTTTCAGATCGCGCAACAGATCAAGAATCTGCGCCTGGATTGTCACATCCAGCGCCGTCGTCGGCTCGTCGGCAATCAAGAGCTTCGGATGCGACGCCAGCGCCATCGCGATCATCACGCGCTGCTGCATGCCGCCGGACATCTGGTGCGGATAATCGCGGATGCGCGATTCGGGCGCGGGAATGCCGACGAGTTTGAGCAAACGAATCACCTCTTCGTCCGTCGCCACCTCGGGCCGGTGAATCTCGAGCGATTCCTTGATCTGGTTGCCAACCCGGAAGACGGGATTCAACGATGCGCCCGGCTCTTGAAAAATGTAGCTCACCACACCACCACGGATCTCGCGGAGCTGGCTGTTCTGCATCTGCAACACGTCGCGGCCGTTGATCAGGATTTCACCGCCGACGTAATGCGCCGGCGGCGTCGGCACGAGCCGCGCGATGGAAAGCGCCGTCACGCTCTTGCCGCAGCCCGACTCGCCCACGAGGCAGAGCGTCTCGCCCGGCTCGATGGAGATGGAGACCCCGTCCACCGCGCGCACGGCATCGCGGCCGGTGCCGAACTCGATCTGGAGGTTTTTGATCTCGAGCAGCGGCATTTCAGTCAACCTCGACGGCCCAGCGGGCTCTGTGGTTTGGTGTGTTCAATTCGATTTCGTATCGGCGGCGTCTCTTAACCCATCGCCGAGGAAGTTGAAAGCGAGAACGGTCACGAAGATGGCCGCGCCGGGCGCCAGCAACCACGGGTAACTCTGCAGATGCTCGGTGTTTTGCGCGGCGGTGAGCATATTGCCCCAGCTCGCGTCCGGCTCTTGAATGCCCACGCTGAGATAGCTCAACACCACTTCACCGAGAATGTAGTACGGCACGCTCAGCGTCGCCGCGACGATGACGTACGAGAGCGTGTTCGGCAAAATGTGCCGCACGATGATCCGCCACGCCGGCAATCCGAGCGCGCGCGCCGCAAGCACGAACTGCCGCTCACGCAGCGACAGCGCCATCCCGCGGATCACGCGCGCCATGCTCGCCCAACCGATGAAACTCAGAATCACCACGATGAGCAGATAGACGTGCGCGGAACTGAGCTTCGGAGGGAACGTCGCGCGCAACGACAGGATCAAATAGAGGCCGGGAATGGACATGATCAACTCGCACAGGCGCATGATGAGCGTGTCCGTTCGCCCACCGAAATAACCCGCCGCGCCACCGGCCAGCATCCCGAAACTGAACGACAGCGCAATCCCGACGAGACCGATCGAGAGCGAAACCTGCGAGCCGTAAAGAATGCGCGAAAAGATGTCGCGCCCGAATTGGTCCGTGCCGAAGAGAAGCACCGGATGACTCGCCTCGCCAGTGCCAAAGAGATGCACCGTGGTCGGGATGAACCAAAAGAGTTTGTACGGATCGCCCTGCACGAAGAACCGCACCGGCTTCGCATCGTCAGTGCGGGCTTTGTACACAAACGGGCCGCCTTTGGTCTGCTCATAACGGGGTACGACCAGCCGCCAGTCTTGGAAACGCGGCAGCGTGGGCGGATGGAAGAACCGCTCGCGATCTTGTCGCTCGTGGTTGCCGGGCGCGACAAAGCCGGCGAATAACGCCAGCCCGTAAAGTCCGACGAGGATCCACGCGCCCGCCATCGCGAACCGCCGACGGCGCAGGCGTCCCCAAAAGAGCTGCCACGGCGTGCGTGGACGGCGCGCGTCGGGATTGTTCGTCGTGTCGATCGGCTCGCTCATTCTTTCAGGCGAATGCGTGGATCACTCCACGCGAGCAGAATGTCTGCGACGAAGTTGCCCGCGACGAGAAGGCCCGTCGCCATCACCACCGAGGCGACCACGAGCGGATAATCCTTCGCGGTGAGCGCTTCCAGCGTGAGCCGGCCGAGGCCGGGCCACGCCATGATGTTCTCCACGATGAACGCGCCACTCAGCAGCCCCGCCAGCGAATAGCCGAAAATGGTGAGCAGCGGATTGATCGCGTTGCGGAGCGCGTGCTTGTACACCACCCAGCCTTCGCTCAGTCCCTTCGCGCGCGCGGCGGTCACGTACTCGGCGCGGAGGGTGTCGAGGAGGTTGGAGCGCATCTGCCGCATGATGCCCGCGAGCGAACTCGCCGCCAGCACCACCGCGGGTAGAATCAAGTGATGGCAACGATCACGAAACTGT
>SIAT01000060.1 GCA_009691645.1 Pedosphaera sp.
CTGACGTTCGCGGCGGACAACTCCTTCGCGTTCGCCTCTTTCTCGACGAGCACACGAAGCGTGCGCCCGACAAAGGACTCGCTCACGGCGCGCGCCACCTTGTGCTGTTCGGCCATCGCGCGTTCGCGGCGTTTCTGGCGCTCCTTCTCGGGAACTTGAGCCGCCATCTTGCCGGCAACAGTTCCCTCCTCCTGCGAATAGGCGAAGATGCCGAGCCGCTCGAACCGCGTCTCGCGGATGAAGCCGAGCAGCGTCTCGAAATGCTTCTCGGTCTCGCCGGGAAAGCCGACGATGAGCGTGGTGCGCAGCGCGATGCCCGGAATGCCGGCGCGGATGCGCGCGATAAGTTCGCGGATGTACTGGCCGCTCGTCTCGCGCCGCATCTTTTGCAGCATCGCGTCGTCGATGTGCTGCAGCGGCATGTCCACGTAGCGCGCCACTTTCGGGCATTCGGCGATGGTGCGGATCAACTCATCCGTCCAATGCGCGGGGTGCGTGTAGAGCAGGCGAATCCAGAAATCGCCCGGAATCGCATTCAACTCGCGCAGCAGTGTGCAGAGGGTGGTGGCGTCCACCGACAACGCTTTCGCCGCGGCGTTGAACTTCTCCGGCGAAGCGATGTTGCGCGAATGGTTCGGGCGCAAATCGAGACCGTAATAAGTCGAGTCCTGCGAGATGAGGTTGATCTCACGCACGCCGTCGGCGATGAGGGCGCGCGCCTCGGCCACGATGTCCGTCTGCACGCGACTGCGGTGGCTGCCGCGCATGCGCGGGATGATGCAGAAACTGCACGGGTGGTTGCAGCCCTCGGCGATTTTTAGATAAGCGAAATGACGCGGCGTGAGCCGAAAACGCGGCGTGGAAACGTCCGGGATGTACACGGGCCGCGCGGTGACGTCGAACACCGGCGGCGCGATCATCGTCTTCGTGCTGCCAAATTTCGCGGTGCCGCGAATGGATTCCTCGTGGTCGTGCTTGGCGGCGCCGCGTTGCTTGTCGATGTCGGCCAACTGCGCCGTGACTTTCGATTTGCGGCGGCTGGTTTTCGGCTTCGTCGGTTCAGCAACTTTCGCCGCGCGCTGAGCGATGGCGCGATGGACGATGTCGCCGACCTGCGTGACTTGATCAATCCCCATGAAAGCGTCCACCTCGGGGAAAAGCTTGGGCAACTCGTCACGAAAACGCTGGGAGAGACAGCCGGAAACGATGACGGCCTGCCCGCGATTGTGGGCGTCGCGCAGCTCGGTGGATTCGAGGATGGAATCCACACTCTCCTCCTGCGCAGCGTCGATGAAGGAACAGGTGTTGACGATGACGGCGTCGGCGGCCGCGGCGTCGTTGGTGATCTCGACGCCGGACTTCATGAGCGAGCCGAGCATAATCTCGGCGTCGACGAGGTTCTTGGCGCAGCCGAGCGAGATCAGGCCGACCTTCACGGGGCGGACGGCGGGTTTGTCACTTTTGCCACTCACAAGCGGGACAGCTTACGCGGCGCACACGCGGCAATCAATCTTTGAAACGAACGCGAGGGACGTCCGCTCAACGCTTCGACGCGGCGTTCGTGGGGATGGCGAGATACTCCGGCGGTGGCGAAACCTGACGCATGCCGGAGCCCAACTCGGAGAGCGGATCGGCTGTGCTTTGGCGATGCCGAGGTCGAAAAGCGTAATAGCCGACCACGAGCAGGCCGAGGATGACCACCATCGGCAGGAGGATCATCAGGTTCGCTTTGCTGAACTGAAGCATCACGGCATCGAGCACGCCGCGGTTCGTCGGACCGCCACCAGAGGCTTCCTTGAACTTGTCGGATTTGCCCAGCTCCGCGTTGAGTTCTTCCAACAACGGCGGCAGGGGAAGTTTGACGGCATCCGCGTAGGCGCGGACGAATCCACGCACATAAACCGGCGCGGCGAACGAATCCAGCCGGCCCTCCTCCACAGCGAGAACCTGATCGCCCCTCATCTTGGTGATCTCGGCAATCTGCTGGACGGAGAGCTTTTGCTCCTCGCGGGCACGACGCAATTGTTCACCGGCCTTCGGCATCGGGCGTGAAAGTAGGCGAACGCCGCCGGATTGACAACCTCGGAAAACCACGCGCACCGCATTCAGCTGCCGGCTTTGGCGCGCGCCGCGCCTTCACGGCGCGCCTCGGGATGCCACCAGCGCGACTTGTTCGGCCAATTCAGCAGATCGAAATCGGGCTTCGGCTCCTCCTCTTTCGGCCAAGTGAACTGGCAATCCTGACAGTAGAACATCGTGGGAAAAACCCGCAGCGTGACCAGCAGCTCGGCGAAAGCGGGCGTGAGAAACTTGCCCGTGAATTGGGGATACTCGACACGCGAACCGTGGCACTGCGGACAGCACACAGCCCCGCGCAGAACGCCGTCGGCGCGATTCCACTTCTCGATCAGCTGGCGCGCGGATGCCAGGCCCTCCTCGGCCACCTCCACCTTGTGCGCCGCCCTCGGCTCGGTGAGAAACCAGAATCGCTGCATTCCAGATTCGTCGCTGTGCGATGCGTGGTGTCCCGCCGATTCCAGCCGGATACGCAGCGCCTCAGCCGGCTCGGGATCATTGAAGGTTACAACGGTGATGGGTTTCATGATGCAGCCTACGGCGGAAGCAGAACGAACTCAACTTGGACGAGCACACCGGAAACGCAACGCAACGCGGCGGACCAAACCCGACAACGCGGGCCGTTCAGACCAGTTGCTGGTCGCCGCCATCGGCACCGGTGCCGTCGAGGTCGAGCAACACATCACGCGGCTTGGCGCCGTTGGAGGGGCCGACGATGCCGCGATCCTCGAGCGTATCCAGCAAGCGCGCGGCGCGGCCGTAGCCGAGGCCCATCCGACGCTGGAGCAGCGAGGTGCTGGCCTTCTTCTCCTGCCGGATAACTTCGATGGCCTTCTCGATGAGCGCCTCGTCTTCCTCGCTCGTCCCGCTGTCGCCATCGAAACTGCTGGCGGGCTTCTGAAGCTGCTGGTGGATCTCTATCTCGTAGCTCGGCTTGCCCTGTTGCGCGATGAAATCCACAATGCTCTGTATCTCCTGATCGGTGATGAGCACGCCCTGCACACGGCTCAGCTTGGACGCGCCGGGTGGCAAGTAGAGCATGTCTCCTTTGCCCAACAATTTGTCCGCGCCTTTCGCATCGAGAATCGTGCGCGAATCCACAGCGGCGGCGACTTGGAAGGCGATGCGCGCGGGGATGTTCGACTTGATGAGGCCGGTGATGACATCCACGCTCGGCCGTTGAGTCGCGACGATGACGTGGATGCCCGCCGCACGCGCCATCTGCGTGAGCCGCGCGATCAGCGTCTCGACATCCGCTGGCGCGACTAGCATCAGATCGGCCAACTCGTCGATGATCACGACCACGTAGCTGAGCCGCTCGGGGATGACGATCTCCTCCTCGCGCGGGACGACAATCTCCTCGTCCACCTCCACAGCGAAACCATCCGTGCCGGCCTCGACTTTTACCTTCTTCGTGATGAGCGGCAATTCCGGTTCGCGCAGCGGAACCGGCTTGTCCTTCGGGCGCTCGTTGAAGGATTTGATGTTCCGCACGTTGACCCTGGCGAAGATTTTATAGCGCTTCTCCATCTCCTGCACGGCCCAGCGCAGCGCGAGGATAACCTTCTTCGGATCGGTGACGACCGGCACGACGAGATGCGGCAGGGCGTTGTACTGCTGCAACTCGACGACCTTCGGATCGATCATCACGAAGCGGAGCTGGTCCGGCGGGAAACGGTAAAGGAGCGAGGCGATGATGGAATTGATGCAAACCGATTTGCCCGAGCCGGTGGAACCGGCGATGAGCAGGTGCGGCATATCGCTGAGATCGGCGATGATTGGCTCGCCGTACACGTCCTTGCCGAGCGCGATCGGGATGCGGGCCTTCGTATTCCGCCACGCGTCGGACTCGAACAAGTCGCGCATGATGACCTTCGTCTTCACCAAATTGGGCACCTCGATGCCGACAGAGCTTTTGCCGGGAACAGGCGCGAGCATGTTGATGCGCTCGGCCTTGAGCGCCGCGGCGATGTTGTTCGAGAGGCTCGTGATCTTCTCGAACTTCACGCCCGGCGCGGGGTGCAACTCGTAACGCGTGATGGTCGGGCCTTTGGTGATGTCGCCGAGCGAGACCTCGATATCGAACTGCGCGAGCGTCTGCTGCATCAGCCGCGCCTGAGCCATCAGATCCTCCTTCGTCTCGGTCGGCTTCACCGTGAGATCGGGTAACTGGAGGAAATCCATCGGCGGCAACTGGTAATTACCGATGACCGGCGCGGAAGCGACGGTGACCGGCTTGGGCCGACGCGGCGCGAACTTCGGCCTCGGCGCAACCACCGGTGCCGGCGCGGGCGATGACACAACCACCTCAGCACCCGAATCGGCGGCACCCACGGGAGACGCGATGTGGACGACCGGTTCGCCCTCTTTTGGCGACACACTCTCCACCGCGTCGTCGGCTTTTTCGGCGGCGGTGCGCGAACGTTTCTTCTCCTTCGTTCGGGAAGCAGGCGGTTCGACGAGGCGGGTTTCATCGAGATTGCCAGCCGGGCTGCGCCCCAGAATATCTGCTGCGCTGGCGGAACGCAGCTCGCGAGCGGAGATAACCATCCCCTCCTCGGGCGGTGCCGGCTCCTTCACTGTGGCCCCCGCGGGCGAACGCGCACCGAGAGCAGCGGACCCAACCTGCGGCTGCGGCACACTCAGATCGCGCACGGTCGGCTCGGGCACGGGCTTCATATCCGCGCCAAGATTGGATCTGCCGAACGGCACGGCCGGATTGTCTGCCGCCGGCTTCTCCTTCAACCCCCTGCGCGCGCGGTCGCTCCGCTCGATCTGTCCCTGCAACTCGCGCGCCTGTTTCTCGAGATCGCGCGCGCGCCGTTCCAGCGCCGTCCCTTCGACCGCGCCGGCGAATTCCTCCTCCACCGGCCCCGCAACCCGGCCTTCACGCCACGCGCTCCATCTCTCCCGCACCCAATCGCCGAGTTGGAAATTCGTCAGGAACAGCAGACTGACGAGATAGACGACGAGGAAAATGATTGTCGCGCCGACCACATTGAAGTGGCTGAAGATGTAATTGTAGAAAAACTCGCCGATGAACCCGCCGGGGTTCGACACGCCGAGGCCGTTTTTGATGCGGTCGGAATGATAGAGCGCGAGCGTGCACGCGCCGCACAACACCAGCACCAACGCCCACGGCCAGCGCCGCAGCAACGGACCGAGGTTCGGGATGAAGTAGGCGAGACCAAAGATCAGCAGCAACGGCGCCACCAGATAACCCGACGCGCCGAGCAGTGAAAAAAGCGCGAACGCCGTCCACGCCCCGAACGCGCCGATCCAGTTGTGCTTCCGCGCCACCTCGGAAGAACCGAGGTCGAGCTTGTCGTACGAAAACGTGGCCAACAGCAATAACACCGCCGCGCCGACAAGAATAATGCCGACGACGTCACTGCGATTCTGCTGTTGCTCCCTCCCTGGCGAATCCTTCATTGCCGTGGTGGATTACTACACGAGCCAGCGCGTTTGGAAAGCCGCAAATACAGTGTGGAACGCGCCTGAACAGCCCCCGCCAGTTCGGCTGGCGTGTTCAAGTTCGCGAGCTGTACTGCCGCCGCACGGGCCAGTAGCAACCGTTTTGCATGCAGACCGCGCGCGAGCGCTTGAAGCGAGAATCGACCGCGTTGGATTTGCTTTTCCACTCGCGACAATGCCTCGCGCCGGATGAGGAACGGGAAGCCGGCGCCTTCGCTGCTCGCGGCAAACACGGCGAGTTGCTTCACGTTTTTCACTTGGTTCGCGCGAATGACTCGACGCAACAACGCGGGCGTGACGAACGGCATGTCGCACGAGAGGAAGAGAACGGCCGCGGCGCGCGTGGTGGTGAGCGCGGTGAAGATGCCGCCGAGCGGGCCGCAGCGCGGCACGAGATCGCGCCGGATGACGCGGACCGGCAGGCCGAGCGACTGGGCCGTGGCGCGTGCGTGGCCGAGCAGTGTCCGCCGGCCGAGGCGCAGGCGGGCTTTGTCGCGGCCCATGCGCGCGCTTTGTCCGCCGGCGAGAATGCAGATCTCGATGGGGAAAGCCGATTGGGTCGGGTTGGTGGCGCGCGGCACGAACCAACTGTGGCGGTTCTGGCGGCTCTTTTCAGCCGAAAAATAAGTTTGCCTCGGCGAGTGCCTTTGCTAGGCTCACCATCCCTTTCCGCCCAAAGCGGGAAGGGTTGAACGGCCTTAAATAGCCGATGCCCGTGTGGGCGCGGCGGCCACAATAACACCAAATACAATCCCGTTTTCCGCGGGATGATTCGCCGCAAGGCGGATTTCTAACAAAGGAAACACAGTGATTAATATCGGCATCAAAGAACTGCTGGAAGCGGGCGTCCATTTCGGCCACCAGACCCGTCGTTGGAATCCGAAGATGAAGCAGTTCATCTTCGAGGCGCGCAACGGCATCCACGTCATCGACCTCAGCAAGACCGCAACCCAACTTCAGGTCGCGTGCGATTTCCTCGCCGCCACCGTGGCCAAGGGCGGCAATGTGCTTTTCGTCGGCACCAAGAAGCAGGCGCAGCAGGCCGTGAAGGAAGCCGCGGAGGCGTGCGGCCAGTTGTACATCACCGAGCGCTGGCTCGGCGGCACGCTGACCAACCTCAAGACCGTCAAGAACTCCCTCAAGCGTCTCGAGTCGATCGAGAAGATGGAGGCCGACGGGTCCATCAACCATTACGTCAAGCAGGAGCAGGCTTCCATCCGGCGCGAGAAGGCGCGGCTCGTCAAGAACCTCGGCGGCGTCCGCTCGCTGAAGACCCAGCCCGACGTGATGTTCGTCGTGGACATCAAGCGCGAGCACAACGCCGTGGCGGAGGCTCGCAAGCTCAAGATCCCGCTCGTCGCGATCGTGGACACCAATTGCAATCCTGACTTGGTGGACTACCCCATCGCCGGGAACGACGACGCGATCCGCTCCGTCCGCATCTTCCTCGGCGCCATCACCGCGGCGATCGCTCGCGCCAAGGGCGAGTACGAAGCCAAGTACGCCCGCGCCAAGAAAATCGCGGATGCGCCCGTTGAGGCTGCACCCGCCGTCGTTGCCCCTGCCGCTCCGGCACCCGAGGGCAAGTAAACTTTCCGCAGAAGTTCCGGCGAGCGGGGTTCCCGTTCGCCGGACGTTTTGTCGAAACCTCGTTCCAACGAAAACCAAACCGAACTGATTTATGGCTGATATCACTCCTGCTCTCGTCGGCAAGCTCCGCGAGATGACCGGCGCGGGCCTGATGGATTGCAAAAACGCGCTCGTTGAATCCAATGGCGACCTACAGGGCGCGGTGGACGTGCTCCGCAAGAAGGGCGCCGCCAGCGCGGCCAAGAAAGCCACGCGCGAAGCCAAAGAAGGCGTGATCGCCCAGCACGTGACGCCCGGCGCCAAGTCCGGAGTGCTCGTCGAAATCAACTGCGAGACCGATTTCGTGGCGAAGAACGACTCCTTCGGTGTCTTCTGCGCCGACATCGCGAAGAAGCTCGCGGCTAATCCCGCCGCTGACACCGAGGTGGACCGCACCGCGGCCGTCGCCAAGATCGGCGAGAACATCAAGATCACCCGCCATCAGCGCCTCGAGGTGCAGGGAGCCGGCGCCATCGCCGCCTACATCCACACCGGCGCCAAGGTCGGCGTGCTGGCGGAAGTCGGTTGCGGCAAGGAAGCCACCGCCGCCACCGAGGATTTCAAGCAGCTCGTTCGCGACATCACCCTTCAGATCGCCGCGGCCTATCCCACCACCGTCAGCCGCGAGCATGTGCCGGCCGAGATCATCCAGCGCGAGGACGACATCGCCCGCAACTCCGACGCGCTCAAAGGCAAGCCCGCCGCTGCGATGGAGAACATCCTCAAAGGCAAACGCGAGAAGTTCTTCCAGACCATCTGCCTCGTGGATCAAGGTTTCGTGAAGAACCCCGACGTGACCGTGAAGGCCCACCTCGGCGCCATCGCCAAGCAGTTGGGCGATGAAGTGACCGTGCGCCGCTTCCTCCGCTTCCAAGTCGGCGAAGTCCTCTCGTAAACGCACAGGCCAACAACCCGCTTCAACCGCGCCTTCGAAAGAGGGCGCGGTTTTTTGTTCTCAGATTCAAAGCCTCCTTTATCTGGAGCTTTTCTTCCCGTTGGATTGACGCTCCTCCCGGCCGTTGCTACAAAGCTGACTGCGTATATGACAAAAGCCGCCAAGCCCAAGTACCGCCGCGTCCTGATAAAGCTCAGCGGCGAAGCTTTGGGTGGCGAGTCGGGCCAGGGCATCTGCCCCGAAGTGGTGCACGACATGGCGCGGCAAATCAGCGCCGTGCGCGAGATGGGTGTGGAAGTAGCCATCGTGGTCGGTGGCGGCAATATTTTCCGCGGCATCGCCGGCAGCGAACGCGGCATCGACCGCGCCACGGGTGATTACATGGGAATGCTCGCCACCGTCATCAACGCACTCGCGTTGCAGGACGCGTTGGAAAAGCTCGGCGTGCCCACGCGCGTGCAGAGCGCCATCTCGATGAATCAGGTGGCCGAGGCGTTCATCCGCCGGCGCGCGGTGCGCCATCTCGAGAAGGACCGCGTGGTCATCTTCGGCGGCGGCACCGGCAATCCCTACTTCTCGACGGACACCGCGGCCGCGCTCCGCGCGAACGAGATTCATGCCGACGTGATTCTCAAGGCAACGAAGGTGGACGGCATCTACGACAGCGATCCGAAGAAGAACCCGAAGGCCAAGCGGTTCGCGCGCATCAGCTACATGGAAGCGCTCCAGCGGCAGCTCAAGGTGATGGACACCACCGCCTTCTCCCTCTGCATGGACAACAAGATGCCCATCATCGTCTTCGACCTTTTCAAGCCGAACAACATCAAGCGCGTGGTGCTCGGCGATAAAATCGGCACGTTGGTTTCAGGATGAACACAGCCGCGGCACAGACAAACTTTTACCTTTTGACCGTCCATCTTTGATCTGAAAGAAAAACTATGGCACTCGATGACATCCTGCTGGAAGCCGAAGAAAAAATGCTCAAGAGCGAGGAGCATCTCGTGCACCAACTTTCGGGCGTGCGCACCGGCAAAGCATCGCCCTCGCTCGTCGACAACATCGTCATCGAAGTGTACGGCTCGAACATGCGCATCCGCGAGGTCGCCACGATCACCTGCCCCGAGCCGCGCTCGCTGCTCATCCAGCCGTGGGACTCGACCAACACTCACGCCATCGAGAAAGGCATTCTCAAATCCAACCTCGGCCTCACTCCTTCCGTGCAGGGCAAGCTCATCCGCATCAATCTCCCCGAGCTTTCCACCGAGCGCCGTCAGGAATTCGTGAAGCTCGTCAAAAAGATGACCGAGGAAGCGCGCGTCGCGATCCGCCATAACCGCCGCGAGGCGCTCGAACTGGTCAAGAAAGCGGGCAAAGACGGCGGCGTGACCGAGGACGACTTGGAAGCCGCGGAGAAGGAAGTCCAGAAGCTCACCGATCAATACATCGGCAAGCTCGACGCCCATCTCGCCACGAAGGAGAAGGAAATCCTGACCGT
>SIAT01000061.1 GCA_009691645.1 Pedosphaera sp.
TTGACGGTTCCAGTCCTGCATGAGCATCAGCGTTTCGGCCTCACTCATGCCGAAACCATTCGCCATGGTACAAGCCGCATGGAAGGTGGTGGAGTGCCCCCCTGCCCCACTGACAGCCGGTGACATTCGTGACAGGTAGCGGCCGGCGCGCTCGAACGTGGTTAGCTTTTGCATAACGCCTTTGATTAAGAGGTGAGTTCTGCGAGTCGCTTCTCGACGGCCGCCCTTGGGAATCTGACAAGCCGAGGGCCGAATCGGATTATCGGAAGACGCCCCTTGGAGACCATCACCTCTATTGACCGTTCGGAAACGTGGAGAAAGAACGCCACCTCCCGCTTGGTCATCAACGCCCGCTCAACCGCCTTCTCGCTGTATGTATCGCTCATAGTCGCTATCCTTTTGTTCCACGGCACACTGTGCACCTCTGGATGGATGGATAGGTCTAGTCGCGTCCTATGCCAATAGGTATGCGAGTCGCGCAACAGGGGGTGATGAACGAAAAACCCCTGAATTATCAGGGGTTTTTGAACTCTCAGGAAAGTGTGTCGCGCAACAAAAACTACCACGCTTTCCGCTTCGCCGCAGATTTCTTGGCTAACGGTTTCGCTTCCGCCTCCTGCTTCCTCGCTGAATACTGGGCAGCTATTTTTGCCGCCGTTGAGGTATAGGCTAGTTTTCTGAAGCGATCCTTGAAATCATCGTCCGGCTCGGAAAAAGTGCAGTGATCCAATGTGGAAGTATTCGCTTTCTCCCCAGTTTCAAAAAAATGGTTGGGAAGAATAAGGCTAGGGAGTGGAACGAGTTCGTCGGAGGAAATCACGGAGCCGTCCTTTCGGCATGGTGCGGTCGATAATTGTCCCGAAGAGTTCTCGAAGACACCATATTCCGTCACGGCATCCGGATGCAAAGACACTATTTCCAAAAGTGTCCCCACTCGACCCGCTAACATCCATTGGAATGCCATTTTGTAATCGATCCTGCTGTCCGCTCTCAAGAACTCGTCAACGGCCAACTCGCCAGCCTCACGCGCCATACTCATGAACCGATTCCAAAGGCGGTCAACTTCAAGCCGCTGTCCTCGCGAGCAAGCAATGCGCGACGCGAACAGATTAGCTAGTGTTTGGAAGCTTAAAGTGGGATCACACCGCCCGTGTTCGCCAGCGTTTTTTATTGAATCAATGGCGAGCCTGGCGGTTTCAGCTTTCGTTTTTCCTCCAACTAATGCGCGTAGCTGATTCTCCTTGGCTTTCGTTTTCTTGCGCGATTTTTTGCTGCGCCCCCGATCGGGCAGCTTGTTGTATATGGATTTGTTTAGCATTGGATTTAAACCTTTGCAGCAGCCGACCCGATGATGATGGGTATGATATTGTCCGCCAGTTTCGGTGGAAAGGCGCCGAACCAGCGCGCGGCCTCCTCCTCGTGGACGAGTTCACGGTAGTGCTTGAAGATCATGTTGGCGCTGTTGCCCGCCTCAAGAGCGACCCGCCCCACGTCCTTGAGAATGGCGAGACGATAGGAGCAGTAGGAGTGGCGTAGACCGTTACGTTTCCACTTGAACTTGCCTCGGTTACCCGCAGCGCGGCGGGCGCGGTTCACGTCGTTTATGACCCCTTTGCAAAACTTGTTTTCCTCGGCGAAGTGAGCGACTCGCCCTTCGGGTTGAGCGCGGGGTTTGAGCCAAGCCACGGCGGCATCGCCCAAGGGGACGACTCGTCGGGCGGCGGTCTTGGCGTTGATGGCTTTTACTTCCACAAGGCGGCGGCCGAGGTTCACATCACGCCAGTCCAGCCGCATGATCTCAGCGGTACGCAGCCCGGTAAAAGCCCCGATGGCCAGCCACGGCACCAAGCTGGGCCGCGCGGATTCCAGCATTTCGCGCAACTCATCGGGCGTGAAAACTTCCGTGACAGGTAGCTCGGCCTGCGGGCGCTCGACGCCTTCAAGTTCTTCGAGCAGATCGCGCGGGGCGTATTTGCGTTTCACGGCAAAGTGAAAGGCGCTGAGGATGAGCCGCCAGAGGTTTAGCTTGCTCCGGTTGCTGACGGGTAGCCCGTCGAGGTGCAGCTGGAGCATGGGCGCGGTGACTTCCTGCACCGGAAGCTGGAACACCCGCTTGAATGCCCCGAGGCGCGATCGCATGTCGCCTAGGTAACGCGCACTCTTCCCAGCCTTTTCCTTGGCGGCGATAAATTCGTCCACCAACTCAGGGACAGTGCGGGATGCGCGGATGGATGCGCGTCGGTCAGCGTATTCCTTGGCAGCTTGGCGGAGGGTGACGTCAGCGGGCAAAAACTTCACGGCTTCGACGTATCCAATGACGACGAGATTGAGATCGGCTTCGACGTTCCATTTGCGGAGATTGGCTAGGGCATTGGCGTAATCCATCGCCTCCTTGCCGGTGAGCTTCAGCGCGGCATTGTCGCCCTTGGCGAGCTTGTCCAAGGCGGATTGAGCTTCGGCCTTGGCTTTGACGAGGTCGGTGAATTTCTTCTTTATCCTCTGGGTACCCGAATAGTAGGCGAGGGTGAACTCGGGATGCGCAGCTTTAAGCTCCCGACGGTTGGTGTTCGCGGCCGGCCGATAGATGCGATTCCAAGTGGGGTAGATGGTGACGGAAACACTCCCTCTCTTTATCTCCAACGGCTCGTGGAGAGGATGAAGGGCGGCCTAGGCCGAAGACCGATGGGAAGTCGGCGCAATCATGCGAGACATTGTCCCGTATCCGTCCCGTAAGTCAACTGTTTACCAAAAACACCAACAAAAAGTGGTGGAGGCGGCGGGAGTTGAACCCGCGTCCCAAAAAAACTTGCCAAGAACCTCTACATGCTTAGCCGGACATTGTTGTTCATCGACGGGATGACGTTCCGGCACGAATCCCGCCGATTAGTCCGCATGGAGTTTTTTCGGTCGCCACCGCGCGGTCTCCGGCGGCGACCTAACCGGCTATAGCGTCTGTCCACCCCAGCCGGTGTCGGGCAGCAGACGTCGCAGCATTTAAGCGGCGAGGGCCAGTTCTTCGTTGGCAGTTAACGATTGGTCCGATGATTAACGAGGCCCACAGACCATCCTCGGCATGCCATCCCTGACGCATCTCTCTGGTCGAAACCAGTACGCCCCCGGAAAGACGTTCCTGCTATGCCGCAAAAATCGCCTGCGGTCAAGATGACACGCTGATGCCGCTCATCGTCCTGCTGTTGAAAGCCGCGCGCTGCTCTGCTCTCATCCGCACATGAAAGCCCCGGCCCACATCACCACTCCCGACCAATACATCGCCGCCCTGCCCGAACCGCGCCGCGCTGCCATCCAAACCTTGCACAACGCCATCCGCAAAGCCGCGCCCTCCCTCAAATCCGAGATCGGCTACGGCATGCTCGCCTACGGCCCCTTCCACACCACCTACGCCAGCGGCCGCGAGGTGGATACGTGGGCCGTCTGCCTCGCCAGCCAGAAGAATTACATCAGCCTCTACGTCGGCGGATGCCTCGCCAATCAGGAGAACCCCGCCGGCAGTTGCGAAAACAAAAGTTACCTTCCCGACCGTTACCTTCTCCAACTCGGTAAAGTGTCCGTCGGCAAAGCCTGCATCCGTTTCAAGAAACTCGAGGACCTCAACCTCAAGGTCGCGATGGAGCTCGTGAAAAAGGCGGCCCAACTGAAGAAGCAGCCCGCCGGTTCAAAGTGCGAGTAACGGGAAGGTGTTTAATGGATCGCGCCAACAGCACTCACATGTGCGCGATCATGTTGTCGCCGAAGGCGGAGCACTTGATCTCGGTCGCACCGTCCATTTGGCGCGCGAAATCGTAGGTGACGCGCTTGCTGGCAATCGCGCCGTTGAGTCCTTTCAAAATGAGGTCGGCGGCTTCGGTCCAGCCGAGGTGGCGCAGCATCATCTCGCCGCTGAGAACGACGGAGCCGGGGTTGACTTGATCTTTGCCAGCATACTTGGGCGCGGTGCCGTGCGTGGCCTCGAAGATGGCGTGGCCGGTGACGTAGTTGATGTTACCGCCGGGCGCGATGCCGATGCCGCCGACTTGCGCAGCGAGCGCGTCGCTGAGGTAATCGCCGTTGAGATTGAGCGTGGCGATGACATCGAAATCCGTCGGGCGCGTGAGGACTTGTTGCAGGGCGATGTCGGCGATGGCGTCCTTAATGAGGAGCGCGCCGCCGGCGAGCGCGGCCTTTTGTTCAGCGTTGGCGGCGTCTTCGCCCTTGTCCTTCTTGGTCTTTTCCCATTTGGCCCACGTGTAAACTTTATCGCCGAAGATGCGTTCGGCCGCGCTGTAACCCCAGTCACGGAACGCGCCCTCGGTGTATTTCATGATGTTGCCCTTGTGGACAATCGTCACGTTGCGGCGCTTGTTCGCCAGCGCATATTCCACGGCCGCCTTCATCAAGCGAATCGTGCCGACGTTGGAGACGGCCTTGATGCCGAGGCCGACTTGCACGGGAATGTGCGAGCAGTCGTGATCGGGCGCGGCGAGTTTCATGTAGCCGGCAATGGCGTCCTTGGTGCCAAAACGAATCTTGGCAAAATCCTTCGGGAATTCCTTCGCGAGAAAATCCAAAACCTTCTGCGCCTCGGGCGAGCCGCCGACGAACTCGATGCCCGCGTAAATGTCCTCCGTGTTCTCGCGGAAGATGACCATGTCCACCGCCTCGGGGCGTTTCACCGGGCTGGGCACTCCGGTGAACCATTGCACCGGGCGCAGGCAAACGTAGAGGTCGAGCATCTGGCGCAACGCGACGTTGAGCGAACGCATGCCGCCGCCGATGGGCGTGGTGAGCGGACCTTTGATGCCGACGAGAAATTCGCGGAACGCATCCACGGTATCATCGGGCAGCCAGTTGTTAAAACGCTTGAAGCTTTCTTCGCCCGCGAAGACTTCCATCCACGCGATCTTGCGCTGGCCGCCGTAGGCTTTCTCGACGGCGGCATCCATCACGCGCACGGCCGAAGCCCAGATGTCGGGGCCGGTGCCATCGCCGCGAATGAACGGGATGATGGGATTGGCGGGGACAGAGAGCTTGCCGTTGACGATGACAATTTTGCCGCCAGCGGGAACGGTGCAAGTGGTGTAAGACATGGTGCGTGTGTTTGATTCGGAAAATGACGGCTGCGAGTGCGCGCAGAAACTTCAGGCCACTGCAGCCTCTTTCTTGGCGGCAACCGCGCCGCCTTCCAAGAGGGCTTTCACCTGCGCGGCGGCGCGATTGGACGTGAGTCCGTGCTTCTCGCGGAGATAATCCACTGACGAGGCGTGCTCGATAAATTGGTCGGGCCAGCCGATGCGCACGATGGGCGTGACCACGCGGCGCTCGGCGAAAAGTTCCATCACCGTGCTGCCGTAACCGCCGGGCAACACGTGGTCTTCCAGCGTCACCACCACATCGGCAGCGCGGCCAAAATATTCGGTGGCCGCTTCGTCAATGGGCTTGATGAAACGCGGATTGATCAGCGCGCAGTCGCACTGCTCGCCCAGCAACGCAATCGCGCCTTTGGCCACCGACTGCATGTTGCCCAACGCAAAGAACGCCACCTTCGGTTTGCCATTGCCGCCGAAATGCCGGACGACTTCCGCTTTGCCGATCTCCAACACTGCCGGCTCGGCCTTGATGGCGACGCCTTCGCCCGCGCCGCGCGGATAACGGATAAACACCGGATGATTCTGGCGCGTGGCCGTGTACATCATGTCCACCAACTCATCCTCGTCCTTCGGTGCCATCGCGATGCAGTTGGGCACGCAACGCACGTAGGCGATGTCAAAGAGCCCGTGATGCGTCGGGCCGTCATTGGCCGAAAGCCCTGCGCGATCCATACAGAAAATCACCGGCAAATCCTGCAACGCCACGTCGTGGATGATGCAGTCGTAGGCGCGTTGCAAAAATGTGGAGTAGATCGCGACGACGGGATGGAACCCCATCGTGGCCATGCCGGCGGCGAAGAGCACCGCGTGTTCCTCCGCGATGCCCACGTCGTAATAACGCTGCGGCATGCGGTCGCGCAACGATTTCAAGCCCGTGCCACTGGGCATCGCCGCGGTGATGCCCACCACGCGGTTGTCGCGCTCGCACAACTGCACCATCGCCTCGCCGAACACGTCCTGATACGCCGGCGCTGTACCGGGCTTGGCGGCGGGCGACTTGCCCGTGGCCGCATCGTACGGCCCCGTGCCGTGAAATTTCTCCGGCAACTGCAGCGCCGCCTCGTAGCCTTTGCCTTTTTTGGTGAGCACGTGCAGCACCACCGGATGATCGCAGCTCTTGGCGAACTCCAGCGTGTCGATGAGCAGCGGCAAGTCGTGGCCGTCAATCGGCCCGATGTAGCGGATGCCCAACTCCTCAAAAATCAAACTGCTGGCCGCCCCGCCGCGACCGTCCGCGTCAGCGCCTTCCACGTGCTGCAGCGAAACGTTGGACACCGCGCCCTTCAACGCCTCCTCCGCCTTGTGGCCCAATCGCAGCGCCAGATCCCCTTTGGGCAGCTTGCGCATGAAGCGCTCCATGCCCTTGTGCATTCGGTTGTAGCTCGGGTTCGTGATGATCTTATTGAGATAACTGGCGACCGCCCCAACATTCTTGTCGATGCTCCACTCGTTGTCGTTGAGGATACCGATGAACTTCTTCGTCGTGCCGGCGATGTTATTGAGCGCCTCGAAGGAGATGCCGTTAGTCAGCGCCGCGTCGCCAAAAACACAGACCACCTGCTCGTCGCTGCCCCGCTGGTCGCGCGCTGCGCACATCCCCAACGCCGCCGACAGCGCCGTGCCCGCGTGGCCCGCCCCGTAACAATCGTGCTCGCTCTCCGTGCGTAGCGCAAAGCCGTTGAGACCATCGGTTGTGCGGATTGTGTGGAAACGATCCTTGCGCCCCGTCAGCAATTTGTGGACGTACACCTGATGGCTCACGTCCCAAATGAACTTGTCCTTGGGCGTGCTGAACACTCGGTGCATCGCGATGGTCAACTCCACCACGCCCAAGTTCGGCCCCAAGTGGCCGCCAGTCTTGGCGAGTTTGTTGATCAACTCCTCGCGCACTTCCGCGGCGAGCTGATCAAGCTGCTCCATCGTCAGCTTCTTGACGTGATCGGGGTGGTCCACCATGTCGAGATAACGGCTCATAAAATCTGGGTCGCTCCGTGTCGCGGTGCGACGGGTTGTTGTAATCTAAAACTGCGCCGAACTGAAAGTTGAAAATGCAGGCTCAATACAGGCCGATGGCCTACGCCTCCTCACCCAGCACCGTCAGCGGCTTGACCTTGAACTCGCCCGCAACGGACTTTTCAAGCTGCGCAATCTTCAGTTCCGCCTCCGACATCTTCTCCTGGCACAACTTGGCCAACTTCGTGCCTTCCTCGAATCGGGCCAGCAATTTTTCCAGCGGCAAATCCTCCCCCTCCAACTCCTCCACGATCTTCTCCAACTTGTGCAGTGCCTCCTCGAACGGCATCTCTGCGGCGCTTTTGGCTGGCTTCGACATCGCGCACAGACTAGGCAAATCACTCCGCGCCGTCCAGTCCGCAACCCGCACGCGGTGCATGTTCCATTTCAGTCTTCCGCTGTGCTCTGCACTTCGCCTTTGGAAAGGCGCGTGCGCAGTTTCTGGCCGGCACGCACTTCGCTGGCGGCGCGGATGACTTTGCCGGTGGCCGCGTCGGTGGTGATGGAATAGCCGCGCGCCAAAACATTCTCCGGCCCCAGCAAGCGCAGGCGCGCACTGAGCGTTTGCATCTGATGGTGCAATATCTGCCGCCTGTTATTGACGCCGCGCAGCAGGGCCGCGTGCAGATCGTCGAACCGTTGCAAGTGCGCGTCCAATCGGCGGCGCGGATGGGCGAGCTTCAAACGGTGAACGCAGTGGCCCAGTCCTTCGCGCACGGATTCCAGCCGTTGCTGCACAAGCTGGCGCAGGCGCAGTCCCGCCTCGGCCACGAAGTCGCGGCTGGCGACAAAATGTTCAGTGATGATCTCCGCTGCCACACTCGGTGTGGCCGCGCGCAGGTCCGCCACGAAATCGCTGATGGTGAAATCAATCTCGTGACCGACGGCAGACACGACCGGCAGCGCCGATTCAAAGAGGGCGCGCGCCACGGCCTCCTCGTTGAACGCCCACAAATCTTCCAAGCTCCCGCCGCCGCGCGTGACGAGAATCAAATCCAGCCGCAACTCCTCTGGCTGCATCAGCGACCATTCGTTGAGCAGACGCACCGCTGCGGCGATTTCCTCCGCCGCGCCCTGTCCTTGTACGCGGCACGGCGCGAGAATCACTTCGACTCCGGCGTGTCGGCGCTGGAGCACGTGCAGCACATCGCGAAGGGCCGCGCCCGTCGGCGATGTCACGATGCCGATGCGTTGCGGGAAGCGCGGCAGCGGGCGTTTGCGTTCCTGCGCGAAGAGTCCCTCCGCCGCGAGCTTCTGCTTGAGCTTCTCGAATGCGAGTTGCAACGCGCCGACGCCCTGCAATTCCACCGCGCGCACGATCATCTGATATTGCCCGCGCGCCTCGTACACGGTCACGTCGCCGCGCAGCACCACCTTTGCGCCGTCGCGCAGCAAGTCGCGCGCGATACCCGGTTCGCGGGCGAAGAGCACGCAGCTCAATTGCGCCGCCGCGTCTTTGAGCGTGAAATAAATATGGCCGGAAGATTGCGCGCGCAGATTGGTGATTTCGCCCGTCACCCAGACCTGTCCGACTTGCTGCTCGATCACGCGCTTCACCTGCGCGGTCAACTCGGCGACGGTCAGCACGCGGCGCGTTTCCTCCGGCGAAAAGAGTTCGCCAAAATCCCACTGCGTTTTTCCGGAGCGAGCCATGCGAACGCGGCGCGGCTACAACTTCATCCGTGCCGCCACTTGCGCCACGTCTTTGTCGCCACGACCGGAGAGGTTGATGATGACGAGTTGATCCTTCGCCATTTTGGGCACGCGCACGATGGCCTCGGCCACGGCGTGCGCAGATTCGAGCGCGGGGATGATGCCTTCCAACCGCGCGAGGCGTTGGAATGCCGCGAGCGCCGCGTCATCGGTGGCGTAGCTGTACTGCACGCGCTGCTGGTCGTGCAACCACGCGTGCTCCGGACCGACGGCGGCGTAGTCCAGTCCCGCGCTGACGCTGTGGGTGGACTGAATCTGCCCGTGTTCATCCTGCAAAATGTACGAGCGCGTGCCCTGCAGCACACCGAGTGAACCGCCGTGAAAACGCGCTGCGTGCTTTTCGGGGAGGATGCCTTCGCCGCCCGCCTCCACGCCGATCATCTTCACCGTCGCGTCGTTGAGGAACGGATAAAAAAGTCCGATGGCATTGGAGCCGCCGCCGACGCACGCGATGAGCAGGTCGGGCAGTCGCTTTTCCTGTTCGAGGATTTGCGCGCGCGCTTCGTCGCCGATGATGCGCTGAAAATTGCGCACCATCACCGGATACGGATGCGCGCCGTACGCCGTGCCAAGGATGTAATGTGTGCTGCGGATGTTGGTCACCCAATCGCGCATCGCCTCGTTCACCGCCTCCTTCAAAGTCTTCTGCCCCGCATGCACGGCCACAACTTCCGC
>SIAT01000062.1 GCA_009691645.1 Pedosphaera sp.
TATTGCCGAGAGCGAGAAGAAGAAGCTCGCCGAGGAATTAAAGCTGGCGAAGGCTCAAGCGCCCAGCGAACCCGGAGGCCTCCCCGAGGGGCTCAGTGGGAAAATCACTGCGGTGGATCCGAAGTGGGATTTCGTGGTGCTGAACATCGGCGCGAAAGCTGGCGTGCAAAACGGGGGAGAAATGACTGTGAGTCGCGCTGGCAAGCTCATTGGCCGCGTCAAAATCACCAAAGTTGAAGCGAATCATTCCATCGGCAATATGCTCAAGGCATGGAAGAAGGGCGATGCGCTGGAAGGCGACGCCGTGTCCGTCGTGAAATACTAAATTTGTATGAAGTGCCTATCGAAACCCATCTGCTGGCTGCTGTTGCTTTCCGTGCTGCTCCTCGTCGCGGGCTGTGCTGGGTTGGATTCCGATAACGCCTCAGCGCGTCCGTGGAATTCGCCGCGCGGATTCGATACCGGCATTCCGGGCGGCGGTGGCGGTTTCAACCGCCGCTGAGCGGGATCTTACTTCGCGCTTACTTCGCGTACTCCACCACCCGCGTCTCGCGGATAATGGTCACTCGGATTTGTCCGGGGTAGTGAAGTTCATCCTCGATTTTCCGCGCGATGTTCCGTGCGAGCGCTGCGGCTTCCGTATCTCCAATCTCGTCGGGATGGACCAGCACACGCAGGTCGCGGCCTGCTTGGACGGCGAAGCACTTTTCCACGCCGGGGAATGCGGTGCCGATGCGTTCCAAGTCTTCGAGGCGCTTCAGGTAGATGGTCATCGTTTCCGAACGCGCACCGGGACGTGAAGCGCTGATGGCATCTGCCGCGCTGACGAGAATGCCCCACGGTCCGATGGGCGGCACCTCGTCGTGATGGGACGCCACGCCGTCCACCACTTCGGGCGGTTCGCCGCGGCGTTTCAAGAATTCTGCGCCGACGATGGCGTGCGGGCCTTCCATCTCGTGATCGAGCGCTTTGCCGATATCGTGCAACAGTCCGCAGCGCTTGGCCATCGTGACGTCCAACCCGATCTCCGCCGCGAGCAATCCCATCAGGTGTGCCACTTCAATGGAGTGTTCGAGGACATTCTGCGAGAAGCTGTGCCGGAAACGCAGACGGCCGAGGGTTTTCACGATCTCATCGTGCAACGGCGGCAGACCGGCGCGCGTGAGGGCGTCGGCACCGGCTTTGTGGATGCTCTCGTTCATCTCCTCCGTCACTTTCCCAACCACTTCCTCGATGCGCGCGGGGTGGATGCGCCCGTCGAGGATGAGTCGCTGCATCGCCTCTTTCGCGATCTCGCGGCGGACAGGATCGAAGCCGGAGAGAACGACGGCGTTCGGGGTGTCGTCGACCATCACAGTGACGCCGGTGGCAGCCTCGAAGGCACGGATGTTGCGGCCTTCGCGGCCGATGATGCGCCCCTTCATCTCCTCTCCGGCGAGCGAAATGGTGGCGGTGGTGGTCTCGATCGTCTGAGCACCAGCGTAGCGCTGGATGGCGAGACTGATGACGCGTCGCGCCTGTTCTTCGGCCGAGTTCTTTGCACTGTTGAGGATGCGATGAGAAAGCTCGTTTGCATCCTGTAGGGCATCGCGTTCGACCTCTTGCAGCAGTTGGCGCTTCGCGTCGGCTTCGCTAATTTTTGAAATCTGCTGCAACTGTTCGCGCTGTTGTTTGCCAAGTCGCGCCAATTCGAGAAGATCGGCTTCAAATCGTTCGCGCTGCCGATCGAGAGAGGATGTCTGATCGAGTAGGCGTGCCTCGCGTCGGTTGAGTGCGTCCAGTTGCTGGTTGAGGAGATGTTCGCGCTGGGTTTGGCGCTGCTCAGTCGCGCTGACATCGCCCTGCCGTGAGGTGATGGTTTGCTCGGCTTGTTCCCGAAGTTTGAGGGAATCTTCGGTGGCGTTCAGCCGTGCTTCGCGGCGGATGTTTTCGGCGTCGCGCTGGGCGTTCTCCAACTCGTTCTTGATTTGCTCCGCGCGCATCTTACGCCGATAGCGTTCTCGCAGGAGAAGGCCGAGCATCAAGAAGAGCGCCGCCAGCAGGACGACGACAATCAGTTCGGCGCCGGTTCCAATTTCTACCAGAATCAATCGTTCCATACCGCGTCGCTTAGAATCTCAGCCAGAGTGTCGGCGTCACAATGCAGTTCAGAGCCGCGTCGTGGGCTTCAACCGAGACAGCTTCTACAATCTGCCAATCAAAGCAAATACCACACTTGGTCCCGTGCGCCGTCGCGAGCAGACGATCGTAAAAACCTTTACCACGCCCCAGGCGGCGGCCGCGCAGATCGAAGGCTAGCCCAGGCACCAGCAGCAAGTCCAGCCGGTTCATCGGCACGACCGGACAATGTGCGGCTGGCTCGCGCACACCGAAGTGGCCGGGAAGAAGGTCGTGGGCGGCGTCCTCGATTTTTACCGGTTCGAAGAGATGTTCGCGCGGCTTGAAACGCAACAGGGCCGTCAATTTACCTTCGCTCAATGCGCGCTGAATTGAAGGGGAAATATCCGGTTCGTCCGAGAGCGGCGCGAAAAACAGAACGGCGCGCGCTTGCTGCCAGCAATCGAGTGCGTGAAGACGTTCGCACAGGGCTGTTGACGTCGTGGCGCGTTCCTCCGTTGTCACGCGGCGCGCCCGCATTTCGCGGCGAAGCGCTTCTTTGCTGGCGACGATGTCCGGGTTCATTCGGTTCGCTTGCGCGCCTCGGCCTGCAATGCGCGCCAGCGCTCGACGCGTTCCTTGATCTTCTTCTCCACGCCTTCGTCGCCCGGTTCGTAGTAGCGTTTGACCGCGCCGAGATAATCCTGCGGCGCAAAGTGGCCGGGGTGATCATGCGCGTATTGATAACCGGCGCCGTGGCCGAGTTGTTTCGCGCCGCTGTAATGTGAGTCGCGCAGGTGTTCGGGTACGGGCAACGTGCGACCAGCGCGGATGTCTTCCAGGGCCGCGTCCACGGCCTTGTACGCGCTGTTGCTCTTGTTTGCGGTGGCGATGTACACGACCGCCTCGGCGATGGGGATGCGCGCTTCCGGCCAACCAATGAATTCCGCGGCGTTGTGCGCGCTCATCGCCAGCACCAGCGCCATCGGGTCGGCGAGTCCGACATCTTCGGCGGCGCAGATGACGAGTCGGCGCGTGATGAAGCGCGGATCTTCGCCGGCGTGGATCATCTTCGCGAGCCAGTAGAGGGAGGCGTCGGGATCGGAACCGCGCAGCGATTTCTGGAAGGCGCTGGCGGTGTCGTAATGCGCGTCGCCGTCGCCGTCGTACACGATCGCTTTCTTTTGGATGCACTGCTCGGCCACGGCGAGGTCGATGTGGATGAAGCCGTCCGGGCCCGGCGGCGTGGTGAGCGCGGCGATCTCGAGCGAGTTGAGCGCCTTGCGCGCGTCGCCATCGGAGACGCGGGAGAGGTGCTTCAATGCATTTTCCTCGGCACGGATGCGGATGTGGCCGAGGCCGCGCTCGTTGTCCGCCAACGCGCGATTCAAGAGGGCGAACAAATCCTCCTCCGAAAGGGAACGCAGCTCGAATATCTGGGAGCGCGAGACGAGGGGTGAGTTGACGAAGAAGAAGGGATTGTGCGTGGTCGCGCCGATCAGGCGGATCACGCCGTTCTCGACATCGGGCAGGAGCACGTCCTGCTGCGATTTATTGAAGCGATGGATTTCATCCACGAAAAGAATCGTGGATTGGCCCGTGTTCTCGAGACGATTGGTGGCGCCAGCCAGTACGCGGCGCATGTCGGCGACGTTCGATTCCACGCCGCTCAATCGTTCGAAACGGCACTTGGTGTGGTTCGCAATGATTTGCGCGAGGGACGTTTTGCCAGTGCCGGGCGGGCCGTAAAAGATGAGTGACTGGATGCGGTCGGCTTCGATGGCGCGCCGCAGGAGTTGGCCGGGGGCGAGGATGTGCGACTGGCCAGCGTACTCGTCGAGGGTGCGCGGGCGCATCCGCGCGGCGAGCGGGGCGGGTTGCTGCGACTTCACAGGCGCAGCCTCCGTCGTCGGTTCCGGCGGAGTCGATGAGGCGAACAGCTCGACCTGCGACATGGCGGGAGTCTAGCAATTCAGCGGGGCATCCCAAAACAAAAAACCGCCCCGGCACAGGGCCGAGGCGGTTTTGAAAAATAACCCCACCGTAACGCCGTGGGAGAACAGTTCCTTTGAACGCTTAGGAACAAGGTGGGGCCCAATCGACGACTTTCGAAGTCCAATCAAGGCCTGACGGCCGATGGTCGAAGTCAAGGCCCCGTATTATTTAATACGGTTCAAGGACTTTGTTTCGATACACGAACGTGGCAGGGTTAAACCGTTGCCAGACTGGCAAAGAACACGCCGGAGAACCGGCAAAGCTGGGGAGAGTATGCCGCAATCTCGCGGTTTCTCAAGGGGGAAAAAGTGCCGCGCTTGAAAAGCTGTGCGCGTCAGATGGCCGGTTTCGGTTTGCGCGCGAGCGTCGCCTGTAGATGGCAGAGGTTCGAGAAACGCTCGGCGCGTTCGCGGTAGAGCGGCTTCACTCGGCTCAACTTGAAGCCGACCGATTCGAAGTGCCCCGGTTTGTTCCAGAGCACGTAAAGCTCGGTTTTATTCGGTTCACGGCCGGTGACGCGCCGGAACCATTTCGTGCGCTCATCGAGAATCTGCTGCGCCACTTTCCACGCGGCTTCGGGGTCGTTGTAGTCGCCGGACTTGCTGTAGCCGCGCCACACGTCGGGCATAATCTGGAAACGACTCACCTCGCCGCTGCCGCCGATGACGGAATCAGCCGGGCAACGGGTCGGGTGCTCGGCGCCGGTTTCTACCAGCGCGAGTGCTTCACGAACGGGCAACGCGCTGACCTCGAAAACGACCAGCGCCCCGAGCGATAAAAACAACATGAATCGCTTCATAAGGTTCAATCCAAGCCAATGGCTAGAATGGGATTGAAGGGGGAGCGTACCTGTGGGGAGTTTCCCGACAACCCCAAGTTGCTCACACGTTATTCACAGCCGGTCGCCCACCTGTTCACAGGGACGGGTGATGCGGCTAGAAAGGTTATTGGGCGGGGGGGTCTTTGCGCGGGAAGAGCGGCTCGGGACCGGCGATGGTGTGGCCGGTGGGAAGCCCGCCCCACGTGGCGGCGTCGAGGTGAGCGGGAACGGAGCCGAGGCCGAGTTGGGCGTAGATCTTGGCGCTGGTCGTCGGAAGGAACGGCAGGAGCAGCACGGCCAACACGCGACTGGTTTCGGCGAGGTTGTATAACACTTCATCCAACCGCCCCGCTTGCGCGGGGTCTTTCGCCAGTTTGAATGGTGCGGTCTGGTCGACGTACTGATTTGCGCGGTTCACGAGGCTCCAGATGCTTTGCAGTGCGCCTTGCAATTCGTATTCGCGAAGATTGGAAACCGTCTCCCGCATCGCTTTCGCCGCGTCGGGCGCCAAGTCATCGTGGCGCGCTGGCACGATGCCGTTGCGGTAGCGCTTGAACATCGAGAGCGAGCGGTTGATGAGATTGCCGAGGCCGTTGGCCAACTCGGCGGAGTAACGGGATTGAAAGCCCGCGGCGGTCCAGTTTCCGTCGGGGCCGATGTCCAGTTCGCGGACGGCATAGTAGCGGAAGGCGTCCACGCCCCATTCCTCGATCACCGCCACGGGATCCACCACGTTGCCGGTGGATTTGCTCATCTTCGCCCCGTCCTTCTGCCACCACCCGTGGACAAGCAACTGCTTTGGCAACGGCAGCCCCGCGGCCTTCAGCATGATCGGCCAGTACACCGCGTGAAACTTGAGGATGTCCTTCCCGATCACGTGCGCGTCCGCAGGCCACGTCGTGGCGCTTTCACCGCGGCTCTCCGGGATGCTTACGTAATTCACCAGCGCGTCGAACCAGACGTACGTGACAAAGTTCGGATCGAAGGGCAGGGGGATTCCCCAGGTCAAGCGAGCCAACGGTCGGCTGATGCACAAATCTTCCAGCGGATTGTTCTTCAGGAAGCCGAGCACTTCGTTGCGTCGGTAGTTGGGAGAGATGAAGGTCGGATTCGCCTCGATGTAATCAATCAGCCACTGCCGGTGGTCTTTCAGGCGGAAGTACCAGTTCTCTTCCTGCAGTTCCACCACCTCGCCGTAGCTCGGGTCGAACGTGCCATCGGGTAGCCGATCCTTCTCGGTGAGGAACGTCTCCTCTTTCATCGAGTAGAAGCCCGTGTAGGCCGCCTTGTAGAAATGACCGGCCGCATGAAGCTGGGAGAGCAGCGCCTGCACCACTGTCTTGTGTCGCGCCTCGGTCGTGCGGACGAAATCGTCATTCGTGAGGTTCAGCTTGGTTGCGAAGGCGCGCCAACTGGCTGCCAGCTCATCGCAGTATTGCTGCGGGTCCTTGCCCTCCGCCTGCGCCGCTTGCTGCACCTTCTGGCCGTGCTCGTCCAAGCCGGTCAGGAAGAAGACCTCCTCGCCCAGCGCGCGCCGACTGCGGGCGATTACGTCCGCCAGCACCTTTTCGTAGGCGTGGCCGAGGTGCGGTTGGCCGTTCACATAATCAATCGCCGTCGTGATGTAAAAGCGTTTGCTCATCTCCATTTAAGGGCGCGCAGTCTGCCGCGCGGCGGCGCCGTTGGCAAACAGGAGTTTGAGAAGTTTAAAGCGCTTCCGTCAACGGTTCAACCAGACCGCCACGCCGCCGCACGCCATCGCCACTGCCCAAATCGCCGCCACCGACTGCGTCTTCGACAAGCCGCGCTGCACGAGGCGGTGCGAGAGATGCGTCGTGTCGCCCAGATAGAACGGTTGCCCTCGCTGCCAGCGCCGCCACACCACCCAAGCCATGTCGAGTAGGGGCACGGTGAGAATGAGCAGAGGCGTGAGCACCGCCCAATACTTCGGATGCTTTGTCGAATAAAAGTCCGGCAGGATCGCCAGCACGCCGAGCAGGAACCCGACGAGATGGCTGCCTGCGTCTCCGAGGAACGCGCTCGCTTCCGGGTAGTTGAAGGGCAGGAATCCGAGCAGCGCGCCGCAGGCCAGCAGACAGAGAATCGCCACCAGATATTGTCCGTGCAACACCGCGATGCAGCCGAAACTCGCCGCGCCAATCGCGCCGAGGCCGGTGCAAAGCCCGTTCATGTTGTCCATGAAGTTCAGCGCGTTCACCGCCGCGAGAATCCAGAACACCGTCACGATATAACTGAACCAGACGCTCTCGACAAAGAGGGTGATGCGCACGCCCGCGGCGGCGACGAGGGCTGCGATGAGCACTTGCCCGGCGAACTTCGCCGAGGCGCGCAACTCGTGCCGATCATCGAGCCAGCCCAGCACCACCATCCCGGTCGCTCCGGCGAGGATGGCCGCGAGTTGAAGGCCGCGCCGGCCGAGTCCGTGTCGGATCTCCGGTAGACCGGCACCCGGCCAACCGCCGATTTGCAGAAGCAGCATCGCGCCGAGCAGCGGCACGAGAATTCCGGTCAGGACCGCCAGCCCGCCGGCCAAAGTGATCGGCCGGTCGTGGATCTTGCGGTGGCCCGGCTCATCCACGTGCCCGGTCCGAACGCACCACGCGCGCCAGAGAGGGAGGACGGCGAGCGTGACGAGGAAGCCGCCGAGCAACGCGGCAAGGTAGGCGTTAATCGGGAATGTCACGTGCAAAGTTTAATCCAAGCCTTCGGTGGTGAACGAGGAAAAAGTGTCCACGCCGATGCTCACGCGGTTGCCTTGAAGTAATTTCAGGCCGCAAAGGAGCAGAGATGCGGGGGGGGGCTTTTCAGGAGGGGCACCTCGATCTTTCCGCGGCTGAATTTTTGTTCGCCTCCGTCGTCCCTCATCGGCATCATGCGCGCCTCAATTATGAAAACTCCGCTGTTCGTTCTTCTCGCCGCCATTTCTTTCGGGGCCATCACCGTTCCCGCGCAGCAGCCGAAGAAGGACGCTCCCAAATCCGCACAGCCTGTCCCCGCGCCCAAGGCGCGCAAGGGAACGAAGTGGGACGCGATGGAACTGGGCTCCTTCTTCTCGAGCGGCCTCGAGGCGACGGTCGCCGGCCAGAAGATCCGCCCGGCGCTCAAGGCGCTCTCCATCCGTGTCGGTAATCAGGGCGAGGCCACGCTCTCCTTCGATACCGAGCGGCTTCGCATGGCCGCTGGCTGGAGCGGCGGATTCATGTCGCTGGCCACTGGCCGCGAAGGTCTCGAGGGTGTTCCCTCGCCTGCGGGTGAGGTTGCTTTTGGCACCACGCTTCAAGCTGGCTGGGCAGATGCGAAGGGGAACTTCACCGAGCCGCAGCCCCCGATCATCGGCGGCAACGCCGTCTCGTTCGGTCCGCTCCCCAAGGAATGGGCCAAGTGGCGCGGGTTTTATCAGAATGGCAAACAGGTCATCCTCTCCTACACCGTCGGCTCGGCTGCGGTGCTCGAGTTGCCGGGATTCGATTCGGCGAACAAGATTTTCACCCGCACATTGCAAATCACTGGTGGTGCTGCGCCACTCACGATGTTCGTGCTCGAAGATGCCAAGGCCAAAGCGCGCGTCGAAGGCGGCATCGTTCTCCTCGAGAACGGCGACCGCGTGATCGCCATTTCCAGCGCGGGTACGAAGGGCAGCTTCGAAATCGCCGCTGGCAACAAGGTTTTGCTCGAGCTCGCCGGACCAGCGAACGGCCATCTGAAAGTTTCCATCTGGGCCGGTCCCGCCGCCGAGTTCGCCAAGGTGAAATCCGCGATGTTGCCGCCGGCTGGCAAGACGGTGTTCCCCGATCTTGCCAAGCTCACTCAAGGTGGTCCTCGCAATTGGGGCGACGCTCTCGCGGTCAAGGGAGTTCTCGGCAAGGAAGAAGGTCCGTACCAAGTGGACACGATCACTCAGCCCGACCTCGACGCGAATCCGTGGAAGTCGTGGATCCGCTCTAGCGGTTTTGATTTCTTCAAGGACGGCACCACCGCCGCGCTCTGTTCCGTGAGTGGCGACGTCTGGCTGGTGAGTGGCATTGACGCCACACTCGAGAACGTGAAATGGAAGCGTTTCGCCACCGGCCTTTTCCAGCCGCTCGGGCTCAAGGTGGTAGATGAAAAAGTGTACGTGCTCGGCCGCGACCAGATCACCCGGCTGCACGACCTGAACGCGGACGGTGAGGCTGATTTCTACGAGAACTTCAACAACGACGTGGCCATCTCCAATCAGTATCACGAGTTCAACCTCAACCTCGACACCGATCCGGACGGAAACTTCTATTTCACCAAAGGCGGCGACCTCGGCCCGTGGAAGCATCAGCACCACGGCGGCCTCCTGCGCGTGAGCAAGGACGGCTCGCGGCTCGATGTCGTCGCCACTGGCCTGCGCGCGCCGAACGGCATGGGCGTCGGCCCCAAGGGCGAGTTGACCACCGCTGATAACGAAGGCAACTGGGTGCCCAGCTCGCGCGTGGATCTTGTCAAACCCAACGGGTTCCTCGGTCACATCCACACCGCGCGCGGCCCGCGCCTCGCGGTGCAGGGGACCAACGTGATTCATTATGTGGACGCGAAGGAAGTGGCCA
>SIAT01000063.1 GCA_009691645.1 Pedosphaera sp.
ATCGCGTGGCGTTTCACGCGAAGAAAGGGCAGGCGCTGTTGTTGGATTTGCAGTCCAGCCGCGCGGGTTTTCTCTTGGACGGCAAACTCGCCGTGGAAGACGCCAACGGCACCACGCTGACCAGCAACGATGACAGCTCCGGCCGGAAGGATCCGCAGCTTTCCTGGAGCGCGCCGGCCGATGGTGTTTATCAGGCGGTGATCACCGACCTCTTCGGGCAGGGCGGACCGGAGCACGTGTACCGGCTGCACATCGCCGCGCCCGTTCCAGAATTTTCGGGCAGCGTGACTGCGCCCAACTTCACGGTTGAACCGGGCAAGACCAACGAGGTGAAGGTGACGATCAAGACGACGGGCGGTTTCAACGGCAAGCTGCGGTTGAGCGCGGCGGGATTGCCGCCGGGCGTCACTGCCGCGGCGGTGGAGATTCTCAAAGCGGGCGAGGCCAAACTGCTGTTGCTGGCCGCGCCCGGCGCACAGATCTCCGGCGGCGAGTGGCGCTTGGAACTTCAGGCCGTCGAAGGCGGGCGCACGCTGCCGGTCTTTTGCGATCTCACCAGCGCGGGCTCGGACAACGGCGTGCCGCAGGGTTTTCCTGATTTGCTCGTCCGGGAGACCTCGCGGCTTTGGCTTTCGATAGTGGCACCGTCACCACCCGCCCCGCCGGCCAAGAAGCCTTAGCGCGAAGCCAAAGCCGCGCGCCGAAGTGGTTGCCTTCGCGCGGCGCGGCCGTTAAAACTGCGCCGCATTATGAAGACCAATCTTGCCAACAAATGGGTTTTGATCACGGGCGCCTCCTCCGGTTTCGGCGCCGCCACGGCGCGCGCGTTCGCGGCGGAAGGGAGCAGGCTGATCCTCGGCGCGCGGCGCGTGGACCGACTCGAGGCTGTCGCCGCCGAGTGCAGGAAGCTCGGCGCGCCCGCCGCGGTCGTTCACACACTCGACGTGGGCAGTACGCCGAGCGCCGATGAGTTCGCCGCGTTTGTGCGCAAACAGACCGAGAAGGTGGATGTGCTCATCAACAACGCCGGCGGCGCGCACGGTGCGGACACGGTGGCGAACGGCAAGGACGCCGATTGGGAGGCGATGATCCAAGTCAATTTCCTCGGCCTGATGCGCGTGACGCGCGCCATCCTGCCCCTGATGATTCACAACTCCGGCAGCAGCATCCTCAACATCGGCTCGATCGCGGGCCGCGTGGCGTACGAGGGCGGCTCCGTTTATTGCGGCGTGAAAGCGGCGGCGTTGCAGGTCACGAAGTCGCTGCGGATGGAACTCTGCGGCACCGGCGTGCGCGTCGGCACGATCGATCCCGGCTTCGCCGAGACGGAGTTTAGCATGGTGCGCTTCAAGGGCGACAAGGCGAAGTCCGACAAAGTGTACGAAGGCACCGAGCCGCTCACGGCCGAGGATATCGCCGAGACGCTCGTCTGGTGCGCGAGCCGCCCGCCGAATGTCTGCATCGACGAGATGCTCATCAAATGCACCGACCAAGCGGCGATCCACAAGGTGCATCGTCGTACCGTGTTGAAGTGAAGCGGATGAGGACTCTCACGATTTGAGCAAACAACAAGGGCCGGCAAACGCCGGCCCTTTTCGTTTCTGTGGAGAATGGATTTCGCGGCTCTTGTGGCGGCGGGTTTATTTCTTTTCCGGCGGAGCTTGAAGCTTTCGCATCGCCTCAAAATAGCGACGGCCGAACTCGCGATAAGCGGGCGCGTCGAAGTGAACCTTGTCGCCTTTGTGACCGAGACCGTTTGATGGGATGAAGGCGGTGTGCGACACGCGCTTCGGCAGCGTCTGCAGCGCCTCATTGACCGTCGTCACATTCGCGCCTTCGCGGTAAAACTCGCCGAGTTGGCCGACGACGACCGGCAGCGCGGGCGCATCGAGGTCCTTGCGCAACGTGGCGATCATCGCATCGAGATTCTTCGCGTACGCCTGCGCGGTCTCGGGTTTGCCGCTGTCATTCTCGCCTTGATGCCAGAGCACGCCTTTGATGACGCCCTCCTTCATCGCAGCGCGAGCGCGTTTGAGCGCGGCTTCGTACAAATCAGCGCCCTTTTGCCAGCGGCTGATCGGCGTGCCACCGACGGCGCACGGGATGAGCCCGATGCGGATCTTGCCATCCGCCTTCGCCATCTCGAGGCCGAAGGTGCGGCCGAGGCCGACGCCGGCGATCGGCTTGTCGAAGTGAATCGGATCAACCGCAGGTGCCCACGTGTTTTCTTTCGTGAGCGTGAAGACCTGCGCGTGCGGTTGTTTATCTTGATCCTCCAACTTGCCGCGGCCGGCCATGTTCGACTGGCCGATGAGCAGGTAGAGATGGAAGGCGGGGTCAGGCGCAGCCGCACAGAGCGGCCACGCCCAACCGAAGCAGAACAGCAGCGCGAGCAGTCGCATCACTTCTTCGCCGGCGCGGGCGCGGGCGCGAGAACGGGCATCACCGCATCCGTCCATTTGTCGGTACGGAAAGGCGAGGTGGGCAGGCCGGAGGCGCTGGCAAAATTCGGCTCGGCAAGTTCATGCCAGCCAAAACGCACGGCCACGGGCTGGGTCACGCCTTCGGCGCTGACGCTGACGGTGTTGCCGATAATCTCGGCCTTGGCCTCGACGAATTTCTTGTCCGCGCCGGCGATGGTGAACCACGTGAGCGCCTGGCCGTTGAGCGACTTGAGGCCGCCCTCGGCGTTCTTAAACGAGACGCGGGCCTTGTCGCCTTCGACCTTGAGCGTGTCGAACAGCGGGCTGGCGTAGCTGGTGACGGGCTTGTTGTAAGTCTTCGCCAGCGCCCAGAGCGCGAGGCGATGCGCGACGGTTTGTTTGTCGGGCGGGTGGATGTCACGGATGGTGCTCACGTCGGTGATCACCGCCATGCCGGTGTTCGGGATGGAGAGCGTGGCGGCCTGCGCTTCCCAGATGCCGGGGAGTTTTTCGGGGCTGTTGTAGCGGTAGGGCGCGAGTTGGACGAAGAGGAACGGGAACTCGCCCTGATTCCAGAGCGTGCGCCAGCCGCCGATGAGCGCCTTCTTCTTCTCGAAGTAGAGCATCCCTTCGCCGTTGTTCGACTCGCCCTGATACCAGAGAGCGCCCTTGATGGCGTAGGGGATGAGTGGGTGAACCATCGCGTTGTAAATGGAGAGCGGCGAGCCGCTGCTGACGTTGAACACGGGGTTGCCCTTGCCGTCGAGGACGGGGCGGGACTTCTGCTTGCCCTTGTCGTCGAGGACGGGCTTGGTCGTGGCCTTGCCGGCTTTGTCGAGGATTGGCTTGCCTGCGGCGTCGAGCGCGGGCTGGGTTTCAAGAATGACCTGCGGCGTCCGCGCCGGGAAGGTCGCGAGCTTGTCCGCGAAGTCCGCCTTGAGCGCAGGCACGGACTGGAAGCCGACCGGCGGCGTCCACGGCTCAATGCGCGTGCCGCCCCAGTTGCAACCGATGAGGCCGATGGGCACGTCGAGTTCCTTCTGGATGTCGCGCGCGAAGAAGTAGCCCACGGCGGAGAAGCTGCCGACCGTCTGCGGCGTGGCGGCCTGCCAAGGTCCGGCCTTCACGTCGTCCTGCGGCGTGGCAGCCGTGACGCGCGGGATCTTGATGTGGCGGATGCGCGGGTTGTTCGCGGCGGCGATTTCGTCCTTCGCATTCTTCGACTGGCTGACGGCCCACTCCATGTTCGACTGGCCGGAGCAGAACCACACTTCGCCGACGACCACGTCGTTGAACTCGACCTTGTTCTTCCCGCTGACCGTGAACTTCGCCCCCGTGCTGCTGCCCTTCAGCGGTGTCAGCGCCACGGACCACTTGCCACCTTTGGCCGTGGTCTCTGCCTTTTGACCGGCGAACTCGACGGTGACCTTCTCGCCCTCGTCGGCCCAGCCCCACACGGGGACTTTCTGGTCGCGCTGGAGGACCATGCGGTCGCTGAAGATGACGGGCAGCTTCACGTCCGCGTGGGCGGCGAGGCTGATCGCGGCCAAAATGGCGGCGGAGACGATGGGTCGGAACCGGTTGAATGATTTCATAGGTCGCGCCATTCAAGCGGTTTGCCGTAAGACGTCAACTGAGAAATTCGGACGGTACGAGGCCAACCGGAGAGCGTCACGCGGGCGTGGCGCCCCTTTTGCCTTTCCGCCTGCGAGGCTGGCTGTTACAAAACCGGCATGGCAACCAAACTGGGATTCCTCGGCGCGGGCAAGATGGCGACCGCGCTCGCCAAGGGCTTCCTTCACGCGAAACTGGCGAAGGCCGCCGACCTCGTCGCAAGCGACGTCGTGCCCGCCGCCCGCACGCACTTCACCGAGGAGACCGGCGGTAAGGCCGTTGATTCCAACGGAGCCGCGCTCAAAGCTGCGAACATCCTCTTCCTCGCGGTAAAACCCGATCAAGTGAAGGAAGTGCTCGCCGGCATCCGCGCCGCGTGGACCGCCCGCCACCTCCTCGTCTCCATCTGCGCCGGCGTGCCGCTGGCCAAACTCGAAAGCGCCCTGCCCGCGGGCGCGCGCGTCATCCGCGTGATGCCGAACACGCCCGCGCTGGTCGGCGCTTCCGCCTCGGCGTATGCGCTTGGCTCCGGCGCGACGAAGGCCGACGGCGAGTTGGCGCAAAAATTATTTTCCGCCGTCGGCGTTGCGTTTCAAGTGAAGGAATCGCTGCTCGACGCCGTCACCGGCCTCTCCGGCAGCGGTCCGGCGTACGCATATCTGATGATCGAAGCCCTCAGCGACGGCGGCGTGGCGGCCGGCCTGCCCCGCGATGTGGCGACGAAGCTCGCCGCACAGACGTTGCTCGGCGCGGCCAAGATGGTGATCGAGACCGGCCAGCATCCCGGCGCGTTGAAGGACATGGTCACCAGCCCCGGCGGGACGACGATCGAGGGACTGCACGAATTGGAACGCGGCAAAGTGCGCGGCGCATTGATGAGCGCCGTCCGCGCCGCGACGGAGAAGTCGAAGAAACTCGGCCAAGCGTGAGATGAGTTTCCCTCCACCCACCGAGAAGCAGGCGCGCGTGCTCTGGTTTTCACTCACGGCGTTGGCCGTCGGCGCTGCGCTGGCGCTGCTCGGCACGGTGTTGTGGGGCGTGGGAATGGTCGTCAACAAACTCTCACCCGTGCTCATCCCGCTGGCCGTCGCGGGCATCCTCGCTTACCTGCTCGATCCGCTGGTGGATTTCTTCGAGCGCCGGATGTCGCGCGCGGCGGCGATCCTCGCCGTGTTCAGCCTCGCGCTGCTGTTCTTCGGGCTGCTGCTCGGCACGGTGATCCCGAGGCTCGTGGTCGAGACGGGCGACCTCGCGCAACGCGCGCCGGGACTGGTCGAGAAGGTGCAGAAAAGCGTGAGCGAATGGCTCGCCACCTCGCCGTGGGCGGCGAAAGGGAAGCTCGCGTGGGATCAGCAGGGCGCGGATATGACCGACTGGTTCGTGTCGTCGCTCCCGAAGGCTACGACATGGCTGCTCGCGCGACTCGGCCAGGCGGCCTCGTGGTTCGGATTGCTCGCCGGCTTCGCACTCGTGCCGGTGTACGTGTTCTACTTTCTGCTCGAGAAGAAACGGATTGAAGGCGGCTGGGCCAACTACCTGCCGCTCGCCGCCGGTCCGGTGCGCGACGAGGCGGCATTCATCCTGCGCTCGATCAACGACTGTCTCATCACCTTCTTCCGCGGCCAAATCCTCGTGGCGCTGTGCGACGCCGCGCTGCTCACACTCGGTCTTTGGGCCGTGGGCGTTGAGTTCGCGCTCTTCCTCGGCTTCGTCGCCGGCATTCTCTGCATCGTGCCGTACCTCGGCGTGATGGTGGCTCTGGTGCCGGCGCTGGCGCTGACGGCGGTGCAATTTCAGGACTGGCAACATCCGGCGGCGGTGCTCGCGATCTTCGCCGTGGTGCTGAAGCTCGACAGTTGGTATCTCTCGCCGAAGATCATCGGCGACCGCGTGGGACTGCATCCGCTCGCGATCATCGTTTCGGTGATCGCCGGCACCTGCTTGTTGGGCGGCCTGCTCGGCGGTCTGCTGGCGATCCCGCTCGCCGCGGCGTTGCGCACGCTGCTGGCGCACTACGTCTGGAAACGGCCGACGAACGCGGCCGCGTCGTAGCGTCCGTTGCTTCTACTTCTTCTCTCCGAGCAATTCCCGCACATCCACCGCTTCCATCCCGGCAGCGCGAATCGCTTCCATCCCAATATCGGTGTCCTCGTAACCACGGCAGTGACGCGGATCGGCGCCGATGCGCTGCGCTGCCAGCAGGAAGATGTCCGGTGCCGGCTTGTGATTCGTCACATCCTCGCTGGTGCAGAGGGCGTCGAAAAGGTGCGCGATGCCGAGGCGGGCGAGCACTTGCGGGATGATGTGGCGCTGGCCGCCGGTGGCGATGGCGAGCGGCACGCGGCCGTGATGTTCGCGCGCAATCTGCACCACCGGTTCGATGAGGGTGACACGGTGCATCTGCGCGAGGTACGCCTCCTCCTTCTCGCGCGAGACCTGCACAGGGTCGATGTCGAACCGCTGTTCCGCGCTCAACATCGCGAGGATCTTGCGTGAAGGAACGCCGCCGAGTTTGTAGAAACGGTCCTCGGGAAAATGAATCCCGTGCCGCGTGCAGACCTCGTTCCACGCCAGCCAGTGCAGCGGCATCGAATCCACCAACGTGCCGTCGAAGTCGAAGATGAGTCCTTGCAACATAAGTTTTGGAAACGTAGGCCGGGGGTGACTCACGCCTGTAACGCCGAGAGTTTCTCGTCGAGGTCGTTCGCCATGAGCGGCTCGATCAACCCGTCGAGATCGCCGTCGATGCACTGCATGAGATTGTAGAGCGTGAGCTCGATGCGGTGGTCGGTCACGCGGTTCTGAGGGAAATTGTAGGTGCGGTTCTTTTCGCTGCGCTCGCCGGAACCGACTTGCGACTTGCGCTGCGCGGCGTACTTCGCGTTCTCCTCGGCGGTTTTCTTCTCAAGCAAGCGCGAGCGAAGCACGGTGAGTGCTGTGAGTTTGTTCTTCTGCTGCGAACGCTCATCAGCGCAGCGGACTTCCAGGCCGGTCGGTTTGTGGACGATGCGCACGGCGGAATCGGTGGTGTTCACGCCCTGCCCGCCTTTGCCCGACGCGCGGCAGACGCTGATGTCCAGATCATCGGGCTTGATCTCGATATCCACTTCCTGCGCCTCCGGCAACACGGCGACGGTCGCAGTGCTGGTGTGGATGCGCCCCTGCGCCTCGGTGGCGGGGACGCGCTGCACGCGATGCACGCCGCTCTCGTACTTGAGTCGTTTGTAAACATCCTTTCCTGTGATGCCGAAAATGACTTCCTTGAAACCGCCGAGATCGGAAGGGCTGGAATCCATCGCTTCCACGCGCCATCCGCGCGCCTCGGCGTAGCGCGTGTACATCCGGCACAGATCGGCGGCGAAGAGCGCGGACTCCTGCCCGCCGGCACCGGCGCGAATCTCGATGATGGTATTGCGCGAATCCGACGGATCGGGCGGCACGAGGCCGTGCTGCACTTCGCGCGCGAGCCGTTGCTCCTCGGGTTCGAGTCGGGCGATGTCCTCCTTCGCCATCGCGATCAGATCGGGATCGCTCTCGGTCGCGAGCAGGGCGCGGTTGTCGGCGAGATTGGCGGCGGTCTTGAGATAAAGGTTGCCGGCGGTGACGAGTTCCTTGAGGCGGGCGTATTCGCGCGAAAGTTCCTGCGCGCGCTGCGGATTATCGAAGGCGGCAGGATTGCTCAGCAACGCTTCTAACTCCGCGAAGCGGCGGGCGAACTTCTCGATGTGCGGGCGCAGGTCCATCAATTCCACTCGCTCTCTCCCACCGCCGATGAACATCAGGAACGCCCGTGCTGCGGTGCGCTCCGTGTTTACCGGTCGGTCCGGGAGCTTTCGGCCAAAAAAGAATCCGCCCGCTCGGCGTGATGGCCGGTGGCGGGCGGATTCGGTCGAAAACGCTACCGCTTCTTTTTCTTGCCGGCGGCCGCGGCCGCGGCGGCTTGAGCGGCGGCCGTTTTGGCGGCGCGCTGCTGGAACTTGTCCACGCGCCCAGCGGTGTCTACGAACTTCTGCTGGCCGGTGTAAAACGGATGGCAGGCGTTGCAGATGCCGATGAGAATGGTCGGCTTGGTGGATTTAGTTTTGATCACGTTGCCGCAGGCGCAACGGATTTCCGCATCGATATATTTCGGATGAATGTCAGCTTTCATACCACAAAGGGCGGCGAGCTTAACAAGGGCGGGCGGGATAACAAGCGCAAATTGGTTTGCCTTCCACGGCACGCGCTGGCCACATGTCCGCACTCAACCGTGGAGCACGCGTATCATTTCGTCGGACAGGATGGCCAGCCCTACGGCCCCGTTTCGCTGGCCGATCTGCGGATCTTTGTGGCCGACGGCCGGGTGCCTGCCAACGGCTTCGTCATTCGCGATGACCAGACCGACTGGACGACCGTGGCCGCCTGTCCGGAGTTGAATCCACCCACGCCGACCGTGGGCGGCCCTCCGCGGAAATCCAGAAAGTCCGTCGGCGAGATACTCGAAGCCCCTGCGCGAGCCCTGTCACAACACCGGGAATGGTACACGGAAGAGCTGCCGATGGGCCTGTTACGCGAGCGGTCGGAGCGCGGCGCGCAGATGCTCATGTGGGTTTCCGCTCTCGCGGCGGCGGTCTATCTCTTCTGGTATTTCGGCGCGCAACACATCCCCATGAGTTTCATCACTTCCAAGGCCGGTCCGTGGACGTTGCGAATCGCCGGCAAGGCCAGCGAAAGCCTCTCGCTCGCCACGCCGATGCTCGTGAAGCGGCTCGTGTACGGTTACGTGATGCCGCCGGTGAGTTTCCAAGCTGGCAGCCGCAAGGCGCCACCGCCGGTCTTCGGCCCGCGATCGCAGTCGTGGCTCTACAACAAGTGGGTGATGATGGGGATGGATCTGGTGTCCATCGGCATCTTCGCCGTGCTTAGCGTCTTCGCGAAGGAACGGAAGATGTGGGCCTTCATCGCCGGCCTCGCGCTCTACACTGTGGATTTCGGCCTGTGCGCCTATTACAAGAACTGGTGGGCGATGGGTTTTCATCTCTTGCCGGCCACGTTCATTGTACTCGGTCTGCGGGCGAACTGGCGCCTGCTCCGCGGTTAGCGAAACCGCGGCTGGATTTTGACCGCACGCAGCCGTATCGTCTCTTCATGCTAACCAAACGCGCTTCGAAAACAGCCGCCTGCGATCTCGCCGCGATGGAGTGCGCTCCCTGCAAAGGCGGTGTGCCAGCGCTCAAAGGCGCGGCCTTGAAGAAATTCGCCGGCCAGCTCGGCGCGCCGTGGCGTGTGGTGAAGAGTCATCATCTCGAGGCCGAATACGCGTTCAAGGATTTCGCCCGGGCGCTCGCCTTCACCAACCGCGTCGGCTCGCTGGCCGAGCAGGTGAACCATCATCCGGACATTTATCTCGCGTGGGGGCGGGTGCGGCTCACGCTCTGGACGCACAAGGTGGACGGCTTGACCGAGGGCGACTTT